>NZ_JBNCKT010000080.1:0-26896 GCF_049841675.1 Micromonospora sp. DT4 | reverse complement strand
GAAAGCCTTGTTCGGCAAGCCAGAAGTCCGCTACGCAGCCGGCTAACCACGGCACCTTTGGGTTACTGGTCAATAACACCACGATGACCGCGCCGGTGGCCGCGACCGGCCGCAACCCCGCAAGCAGGTTCCGCATGAGCGCCTTGGTAGCCGTGGGCAGTCCCCAGCAGAGAATCGGTGCGAGGATTGACGGCACTGCGAACGCGACGACACCGGCCGCCAACGGCGCGAGCGCGGCCACGCGAGCTCCGTGCGGCCCCAGCGACACCCGCGCCAAGACCATGATTGCGGCTAGGCCAAGACCCACGGCCAGCGCTCCCGCCAGGGTTGCACGGCGACCTTGCGGGGACCTCGCAGGGCGGCGTTCCGCCCATCGCGCGCTCAGGCGCGTCATCGGCACGACCGACAGCGCCAGAAGGATCGTCAGACCCAACAGAGCCATCGGCTCCTGCCATGGGATCGCGATCCCCACCCATTCCTGGCCTACCCACGCGGACACCGGGTCGCGCGAAAGGAACAAGGCCGCGGACGCGGCGCAGCCGCCGAGAACCTCGCCTGCCAGCACAGTCCCGCCGACGACCGACAGCATCCTGCGCCAAGCCAGCGCAGGCGGCATCCCCACTGCGGTCAGCGCGTCGGCGTCGAGCCGCCACCGACGGGACAGCACCACACCCACCGCGACGAGCAGGACGCCCATCAGCAGGCCACAGCCGGCCGGGACGAACCGCATGGCACTGAGGAACTGGGGTCGGTTCTGCACGGATGCCTCGAGAACGGTGTCCACCGATTGGTAAATCGCCGTGCGCTGATCGAGGCCCGGCCGCAGCGCCAGGGCTTGATCAAGTTCCGTGAGTGTCCGGATTGTTGGTGATGCCCAGGATGGGAAGCGCTCGTCGGGGTTCGTCACGGATGGCGCGGGTGGTCTTGGCGATGTTGTGGGCTCCGAGGGTTTTCAGTACGCCGATGGCGAGGTTGCGCAGGGTCGCCATGGCTCGGGGGGCGGTTCCGGCGTGGACGGTGGAGGCGTCCTCGGCGAAGGTGACGTCTCTGATGTGGTGTGAGGAGTTCTCTACTGCCCAGTGCCCGCGGGTCGCGGCGGCCAGGTCGGCCGGGCTGGCTTGGTGGACGTCGAGGCTGGTGACGGCGTAGACGCTTTCGCGGGTCTCGCGTTTGCCGGACTGTTTGCGTCGGCGGTGCACGCGGATGGCCAGACGGGCGTGGGGGAAGGCGATCCCGCCGAGGTTGTCGGCGATGGCGCAGGTCTTGATCGAGCGGGACTCGCGGCGTCCGTGTCCGGTCTCGGAGGTGGTGTGTTGGACGGCGATGTCGCGCCAGGGCAGGGCCGCGAGTTGGGCGTGGGCGGTGGGCTGGTTGGTTTTGATCACGGCGATGTAGTGGGCCTTCTTGGTCTCGACCAGCCAGGCAACGTTCGCTTTGACCGAGTGTAGGGCGTCGAAGGTGATCACGGTGCCGGTCAGGTCCAGTGGTGCCAGCAGGGGTTGGAAGTGCGTGGTCTCGTTCGTTTTCGCGCCGACCTCCACTTGTGCGAGGGTCACGACGGTGCCGTGCGTGACCGCGGAGAGCAGATGCCGGCGGGCCGTGGTGAGACGGGCTGATCCCTTGAGTGCTTTGCCATCGACAGCGATCGCCCGCCGTCGCCGGGGCGTGGACAACGACGGGTCCTGGACGGGTTCGGTGGCGACGCGGTGCCGCTCTGCCAGGTAAGCGCCGACTGCCCGGTCAAGGGCGTCACCGTCAACAGCCCCCAACACACGGCCGATCGTGGCCGACGACGGAGCACGCCGCCACCTGAGCAGATGCACGCGGATCCCGATCACGCTCAGCAGCGCGTTCGAGGCCCGCTGACCCCACTCGGCGAGCTCGTCGATGCTCCTGGCACCCGAGACAGCCGCGCAGGCACACACCAAAAGGAGCGCGGTCAGCGAGTACCACCGGCCCCGCCGCGAACGCGGGTCCGGCACCACATCGAAGTAGGGACGCAGGTCAGCGATCCGGCCAGCGTCCAGCGGACCCAGTTTCACCAACACGGCAGGGACAGGAAAAGATGCAACGGCAGGCACGAGCCACCTCATGATCAGCGGGCTTAGACACCACAATGATCACGAAGCTCGTGCCTGCCCTGCTATACGCCCCAACCGGTCACTACCCGACCAGCCGCACGACCCCGGAACTTGCAACCGCCCTGTCGGCGCGCAACTGGCCCGCATGGAGTTGCAGGTCACCGTCGCCACCCTCGTCACCCGCTTGCCAGGACTGCGGCTCGCCGTACCGGAAGCAGAGCTGAAGTGGAAGCGCGGCATGTTGGTGCGGGGCCTGCTCAGCATGCCGGTGGCCTGGTGAGCACCGCCTGGCGGATCGGGGTGGACGCGGATCGTTGCATCGGCACGAGCATCTGCGCCGGCACCGCGCCCGAACACTTTCGCCTGGTCGACGGCCTGTCCGCGCCGCTGGCCGATGTCGTGTCCCCGGCCGAGGTCGTCCTGGACGCCGCCGACTCGTGCCCGGTGGAGGCGATCATCGTCCGCGACGCCGCCGACGACCGGCTGATCGCCCCGCAGGAGTGACCCGTTCCACGCCGCGCGTGCGTTCGATCGTTGTCCGGCGTCGGCGTCACCGTCGGCGCAGTTCTGCGTGGCCGGTCAGGCGAAGCAGGACGGCTACTGGCTCGGCGGCTGCCGTGCCGCGGCGGGCAGGGCAGCCACCAACCGTCACGCGGAAGTGGCTCCGTCACGGTGACGATGTCCAGGACGTCCAGGATTCCCTGCTCAGCACCCACAGCCCTTCAGCATTCCAGAACAGCCTGTTCCAGGAGTTGCAACTGCGGGGTGTGGTCAGGCATGACGCTCTGCAGGCTCCTGATCGCGTCGACCCACGTCTGCTTACGTCCGACCTCGAGCGTGTGACGGTTTTTTTCGATGAAGTCCGTGGCGCTGGTGAACTCCCTCTTCTTGATCAAGCCGAGTGTCTCGACGATCGACGTGGTGAAGCGGGCGTCCTCCTCGACGCCCGCCATGTCGACCATCTTGACCAGGTCGTCGGGGGTGATGCCGCCCTCGACCGGTGTGTTGCTGAACTGTCTGGCGGATTCCAGTCGGCCGATCGATGCGACAAGTGCCGTAGGTCGGTGTTCCGGCTGGGCAAGTGTGTAGTCGAAGACGAGATCGGGATGGCCGGCGGCGGCGAACCGCAGAACGGGCGAGTAGACGCTGAGCGCGCTCTGGCCGGGTACCCGTTTGATCATCTGTTCGACCTGGGCCAGGTTCGCCGTCGTCTGCTTGGGAGTCCAGTGGTGCGCACGCAAGACCTCGTGGGCTGTCGTGAGGTCGGTCGCCCAGACCAGTTCGCCGAGTGCGTTGTCGACTCGGGAGATCGCCTCGGTTGGCCGGGCCATTTTGCCCGACGCGTCGAGGACGCCGGCGGTGATCCGATCCCAGATATCGTCGGAGGTGGTCCAGGAGGTTTCGCCCGAGGCGCCGGTCAGGCGGGAATCGCCAGGGGTGTTCGCGGTGCCCTCGCGACCCGGTGGCAACGGCATGCTGGCTGCCCAACGGTGACCGGTCTGAAGGCCACGCAGTCCGGTCTCCTCCGGGGCCTTCGACAGAGTGGGGTGCAGCACCGTGGCGCCGTACCTGCTCGTCACCTCGCTCAGCTCCCTGGTGAGCCTGCCACGGGTGACCACGGTGGGCAGTGTGTCCCGTTGGGCGAACTGTTCGAGCAGGTAGTTCAGGGTGGCGACGTCGGCAGGATGCGGGGCGTGGTTGATGGTCGGGACACCCAGCAGGATGACCGGGTGCTCAGCGTCGGCCGCCTCGATCAGCTGATCCACGAGATCTTGAGGTTCACCCCGCGCGTTCGAGGAGACGACGTGCATGTGGGAGTGCGTGCTGACGGTGCTGGGCAGCCGCAGTGACCAGGTCGGCACGTCGAGCGTCTCGGCCTTGGGCGCGTCGATGTTCTCGACGCGCGAACGCGGCGGCGGGCCGGTGCGTTCGGCTGCGGGAGTGCGATACCAGGTGGTCATGGCCGTCGCCGACGCGCGCAACTCGGCGTAACGCCGGGCTTGCCGTTCGGCTGTCACTCGGGCCGCCGTCGTCTCCTGCTCAGCGGCGGCAGCCACCTGGTTCGCGCGCCTGAGTCCTTCCTGAGCATTGGCGAGCGCTGGGGCGTCCGGGACGCCGTCCGGGTGCTGCGCGGCATCCTTCTCGGCCTGACCGACGCCCTCCCTGGCGTGATCCAGAGCCGCGTTGGCGGTGCCCAGTGCATCGCGCAGGTCCCGGAAGGTCTGATCGGCGCGCAACCAGTCCTTGCGGGCGTTCGCGACGGCGTCCCACTCCTTGGCCACCTCGGGCGGGCAGAGTTCGTCGGTGATCAGGCCGAGGGTGCGTGCCTCGGCTTCCATGAGCCGGATCCAGACCCCACGCTCGACGAGATGGTCGCCCAGACCCTGCGGCGCTGCGTCGTTCCCACTGCGAGAACGATGGGCATCGCGCCAGGCAGGGCGGGTGCCCGTCGTCGTGAAGTGCCACGTCACGGGAAACCGGAAGACGAACGAGCGCCGGTACAACGGCTTGACCAGGGTGCGCTGCGAGGTGTCGAGCACGGTGTTCATTCCGTCGGCCTGAGTTTCTCCCCAGACGCGCTCGCTGGGATTCGCCCCCGAGGTGAAGGCGGGCGACTGCGGGTCCCCGGCGTTCAACGCGGGTCCGGCGTTGAGGGCGGTGCCATGGGCGTCGGTGAGGCTGCCGCCGATCACGACGTTGCGCCCGACACGTTGGGCGAGGTCGTAGCGATGGTCGTCGCTGACGGAGACGAGCACGGCGCCACCGAGGTCCACCTGTGCCCGCACGGTGGCGTCAGCGGTCGCTCCACCGAACATGTGGTTCTCGGAGAGTTGCGGGAGCTGCTGTCCCTCGGGTCGGGCGAGCTGGGGGAAGAACGCGCGAAGCATGCCGCCACTCAGGGAGTTCACCAACACCTCGGCCGCGGCGTTGCCGCCCTGGGTCAGCGGCGTCCGCCCAGTGTGCTCGCTCGGCGCGCCCTCCTGTGCGGCGATCGACGCCGCGCCGGCCCGGCGGATCCCCGGTATGTCGCCGATTTCCAGGATCAGGGCGTGTCGCGGCACGTCGAGCGGCTTGCCCAGCTCCGGTGCGTCCGGCCGCAGGGCGCGCAGGGGGGCTCCCATCGCCCCGTCCGGCTGCGCTGCCGGCACCGTGAGACTCCACGGCACGCCGGCCACCAGGACGCCGCCGTTCTCCGCCACCGTGTGCGTGATCGTGCCGCGCTCCTCCAGAGAGAGGATGACCTTGGTAGGGAAGGCCAGCTTCGCGGTCGGTCGGTTCACGTTGGTCGCGGTGTTGCGGAAGTACACCGACCGCTTCGCCTCGGCATGCGTGTCGGTTCTGGTGCGGTAACCCGTGTCCGAGAAACCCGCCGAGGCGTCCGCGTGTGAATCCCCGAGGGAGGTGCCCTCTCCGACCGACACCCCACCGCCCCGGGTACGGCTGACCGACTGGACGTTCTGCGAGCCGACCTGGCTGTTGGGATACTCGTCGATCTCGTGGCTGAAGCGGGCCTCGAGGAACGTCGGCCTGCCCAGCTCCACCCCGATCCACAGCCGGGCCCTGTTGGTCCAGGGCAGGTACGAGGTTCCGCCCAGCAGGCGTACCGGCAGTCCGCCGGAGACCATCTGACCGAGCAGAGCGGACATGCCCAGCGTCGAGGTCGCCGACTGCAGGTGCCGCAGGTTGCTGTTGAGGTCCTCCAACTCCTCGATCGGGAGCAGGTTCTTGTACCGGCCCTCCGGCTGCGCGGCGAACCACCGGCGCATCTCGGCCACCGCTCTTCTCGCGTCGGGCACGTTCTCGGGTGACCAGCCGAGCGGGTTGGTCCGGAACTCCCGCGGAACGGTGACGCTGCCGTAGTCCGGTTTACCTCCGGGCGCGGCGGGAATGAGGCCCAACTCCTCGGCGTCGTCCTCGCGCATCACCATCCAGACGCCCTCGGGAGCCTTCAGCCTGCCGGGTCTCGTCCGTCGTACGGTGACCCACCTCTTCCACGCCAGCCTTCCGGTGCGCCGCCCCTGTGCCTGAACGTTGTAGGTGACGTCGCCGGTCACCAGCACAAACCGCCCGTTGTAGACCGGGTCGATCTCGTGGACGCCGGTCATCCACGTCGCCATGTCCCTGCCGTGCAGACGCTCGTACACCGCCCAGTTGGGTCCGTAGCCACCTGGTACGACGGTGTGGTCGACCTTCGGCGTCGTGACCACCTGGGCCGAGAGGTTGAGCCCGTGCCCCGTCGACCTGCCAATAACCTGGCTGACCCGTGCCTCCCCCTGGCGGTCGATGTCCAGCTCCATCTCGTCGCTGAACAGGCCACTGGCCGCTCGTAGGTTGCTGACATGGGCGTGGATCGACAGAGCGCCGACGCGGTCCTGCACCGGCCGCTTCGCCACCAACGGTGCGAGCCGCCACCCGGTGGTCGCCATCCGCAGGAAGTTGGCGTTGATTGCGTCCGGGGTCAGGCCGTCCTGCACGATCTCGTGAACCGCTGTACCGGGCTGGGTGTACAGCCACGATTGCTGCTGTGCCCGGGCCATCTGGCCGGTCACCTTGTCGTGCAGATCCTGCGCGCCCGTCACGCCGACCACGACGTGCACCCTTTCCCGCCAGTCACGACTGTCCTTGGCCGTCCCCCGCTGGCCGGCGTCCGGCCGCGTCGGTGCGGGCACCGGCCCCTGCACAGCCGAGGTCAGCGCGTCCGGTACGCGAATAGTGAGCGTCCCGGTCGCGGGACGGTCGGAATCGGTGAGCACCGGCAGCCAGTCCGACTTCTCGACGAAGGGTTCCGCCGCCAGCACGCCGAGCGTCAGGACTCGCCATGCGTTGCGCGGTCGGGTGAAGCTGACCTCGGACAGGTTGTACTCGACGTCGTACCTGAAGGAGTCCGAACCTTCTGGTGCGATCACCTGGTCCTCACCGAAAACGGCTTGACCGAACCCGGTCGTCCTCGTCCGCTGCCAGAGTCTGCGCCACGTCGCGCTGATGGCGGCGCCGAGCCCCGTCTTGGCCTGCACCCGCCCGTTCGCGGTCCCACCCACCGAGACCCCACGCACCACGCGCCGGACGGAGTCGATGCGGTCGCTCAGGCTGCTGAAGACGCGCATACCGACACCCTCTTCGGATCCGACGTACCGGCGTCCGGTCAGTTTCGCGCTGAGCTTGAGCGTCACGTACCTCTTGCGGAACGTGTGGTACTCGGCCAGCCGGAGCCGCTGCCCGGTGCTGATCAACGTGTCCGTGGCGCCGGTCATCGCGCCTACCGACAGGAATCGGCTGAGTTGGATGGTGTTGCGCAGCACGACGGTGTACGCGTCTCGCCGACCCACCCAGCGAGAGTTCTTGGGGTCGAGCTCCCGCCAGGGGGCGACGAGATCCGGATACCGCTTGCTCAACGACTCGATGGCGCGATCCCGAAGGTCCGTGACCCCGGTCAGGGACCTGACGTTGTGCAGACCGAGTGTTCCTGGCCGATCCGCCGCCAGGTACGGCGGCGGCGCCGGCTCAACTCCTACTGTGGCCGTATCCACTCCGGGAGGATCACCGAGCCGCTTCGCCTCCTGCTCGGGCAATCGGAGCACGATGCGGCTCTGCACCGTCGTCGACTGGCCACCCGTACGCTCGAGCGTGACGTCGACGGCGAGTTCGTACGTGGCGTTGCGGCCCCACGACACGGCCAGCCGCTTGCGGCTCGCAGGCCCGCCCGACAGGGCCGTCTCCCGCCAACTCCACGCGGCCGATCCGGTAAGGCCCGCCTGGATACGGGCCTTCACCACCCGTGCGGCGACGCTGCTCGACGCGCCGCCGACGCCCGACACTTGCACACCGCTCGTCGCTGACATGCCCATCTCGGCACGTACGCCGGCCGCTCGGCCCGCTCGGATCTCCTGCCCGTCCGTGGTGACCAGCAACCTCGCCCGACCCAGCCTGGCGCTGACCCGAATGGCGCCCAGCGGTCCCGCGTTTCCGCCGCTCGGGATCTCCTGCAGCACGCCGACGCCGTCCAGGGCATCGCTGAGGCTCCCGGTGAGCCCACGTGTGCTGAACGTCTGCCGCAACACGCCGTAGGCCGGCGAGGCGATCGTCACCTCCGGGAAGAGGCGCAACGCGGCCTCGAACACGGCGCTGGCCGAGCTGCCCTGCTCGACCGTGTAGGCATCCGGTACGCGACCGTCGATCTCGATGTGCTGCGGCACCGCCATTTCGGTCGGCTTGGTGATCAGATCGGGCACCCGAGCCTGCAGGCCGCCTTCCACCGAGAAGTGCGTCTCGCGTACCCGGGTCCGCTGCTGGTAGGCGCTGACCGTGAAGTCCACGCCATCGACGTGTACGTGCGAGACGCCACGTCCCGCGACGGAGGCCAGAAACGAGATCCGTGTCTCCCGCTGATCGACGCTGGACGAGCCGAATCCGTAGGCATACGTTCGCTCGTTCCCGATGACATCGAGACCCACCTGCCCGAAGCCGGTACCGGGGATCGGCCCGGAGCCGAGCGGAACCGAGACCGCGACGCGGCGCGTGTCGCCGGTCGACCTGTCCACCCTGATGTCGGCCGTCCGCAGGGTCTGGTTCTCCACCCGGTACGCCGCGCCGTCCGCGTCCCGGAACCGGTCCCAGTTGCCCCGGGGACGCGCCCGAATGACGATCTCGATGGGCGTCCCGCTCGACGGGTGGATGACGAACGGCCTGCCGTCGCCGAGGAACGACGCCGGATCCTCAGCGAGCGCGGTCGCGATCTCATCCCACGTGGTCTGCGGTACCTCGAACGCTGGTGCGGACTGCCAGGAACGCCGTGCACCGGGCAGGGCCGCGTCGCGCTGCTCGTCGCGCACCGCCGACAGGGAACGCCGCACCCCTCGCAGCACCTCGGCATGCCCTCGCAACACGATGTCGCTGTGCCCCAGGCCGAGCTGCGGGTCGAAGAAGTAGGACGGTAGCCGTGCGCCGTCCGCCCAGAGCACATCCGGTTCCGGCGTGGACGGCGTGGTCCGGACGAGCCTGACCGGGCGACGTTGCTCGAGTTCCTCTAGCGAGTACACCGGCCGCCGCATCTCGACAGGTGCGGGAGTGACGCCTTTCGGGCTGGGCGGAACGACGGCGATCGGCCGCACCTCAAGGTCTGCCGTGTCGTCGAGCTCAGCCAGTCCGACTCCGTGCCCGATACCCCATCCCAGCACCTCCCGAGTAGTTTGCGCGGCGGGCGTCAGCCGCACGCCGATCTCTTCGAGGGCCGTCTCGAGATCACGACCGAGCGCGGTGACCGCACCGCTGGGCGTGTAGCTGTTCCAGGTATCCGAGGGCGTATGCACCAGGACCGGACCCGCGGGCGTGCTCATGACCAGGCCCGTCGTCAGACTTCCCGACGGGTGCTGTGCGAAGGTGCCCCACGCGCCGATCACCGTCCGGTTCAAACGCTCCGCCACCACGCTGGCGTACCGCCCCGCCTCGGCGAACAGCAACAGCACCGGGGCGTCCAGCGCCAGCATGCCGAAGTCCGGTTGGCTGGCGACCCAGCCGGCCAGCCCTTCCGCCGTCAGGTCATGCCCGGCAACCTCCACCACGTCCTCGAGCCGTCTCCGGCCCACCACGACGAACGCGTCGCGACTCGTGCTTGGCAGGTACGGTGCCGTCGCCGTCACCGGCAGATCATCGGCCTGGACGACCGGCAGCGCCCCGCCGTGGACATCGTCGCTCGCGGCCTCGTCGTCGCGGCGCCCCGCCAGCCATACCCGCGCCCGGTGCGCCCTGTCCCTGGCGGCCGGATCGGCGCCATGTTCGGCCGACGTCACCGCCACGGTCACCGCGGTCAGGCTGACTGTGGTGGGGACGCGGGGGAGGGTCGCGGCCAGGGCGCCGGTCGGTGTGTCACGCAGCAGTGCGATGCCGTCGGGTGTCTGGGCGGCCAGGACATCCTCGGCCGCATCGCTTCCGGCCGTGGTCGTGCGCACGCGCAGGGCCTGTCCGGTCTCCAGGTCGGCCAGCTCACGCCAGAGGCTGAAAATCCCGCCCTGTACGTCGCGCTCGTCGCCGAGCGCGGTGGTGGTGAGCGTGAGGCCGGTGAAGCGGGCCTCGACGATGGGCCGGGGTAGGCCCAGCTCGGCCCGCTCGTTGACCCACCGTAGTTGGACGGGCATCGAGTCGCCCATGATCCGGGCTGGGTCGGGGTCGCGTCTCTCGGCCGTGTGCTCGGCGACCAGATGGTCCTCGGGCAGTACGAGAAGGTGGGCCGCCGCCGCCCGGTGTGCCGGTCGCCCCTGGTGGTCGATCGGTAGGACCGGCTCGTCGTCCCAGTTGGCGAAGGTGTTGCCGGGCACACAGACCGGCAGACGCAGCGCGTTGGCGCGGGCGATCGCTCCCGGTAGGTCGAGCTGGGCGGTGACCGGCGCCGGTGGGCGGTCCACCATCCGTGCGATGACACCGAGTGGCTGGGCCAGTAGGGCCTTGGTGGCCAGCGTGGCCTCGGCTGTCGCCGTGGCCGAATGGACCAGAAGCAGGCCGGGTACCGGCTCGGCTAGGTGCACCTCCGGCGGCACCGAGGTCCGCTCCAGGTTCAGGTACATCCCGGAGCGCACCCAGGTGGTGAGGAACTCGGGACAGTCCGGGGTCGGGAGGTCCTTCACCTACCGCTCCCGTTCGGGAGCCGTCGCGCCCCAACGCCCGGTGCGGCACGCCTGCTTCCCGCGGAGCCTGCCGGCAAGGGCGAGAGGACCGAGCCGATGAAGGCTGGTGCGGGTTGACGTGAACCAACATTCGACACCGTTTCACGATCTGACCCACCCATGGGCGTGTCAGTGGTTTTGACGGCTCTCTCACGCGAAGCCCGGTGATCTGCACGCGGTTTTGACGCCCGGTTGGCCGGCTGCGGCGGGTCGACCGGCTGCGCCGGTGGGGGCCGGAGCTGCCGTGGACGGCCGCGGTGTGCGGCCGTCCACGGTAATGCCCTTCGATGCCACCGAGGCTCAGCGGCGCGTCAGCCCGGTGTCAGCGGTCGGCTGGACCTGCTCGAACCGCACCTTGCTCAGCCATCCGGGGAGGTCGCTGAGCACGTACAGCTCGCCGTTCACATCGGCGCCGAACGCCGTCGGCTGGGTGGGGAAGGTGCCGATCTCGGCGGATTCGTAGCCACCCGTGGACGTGGGGCGCACGGCGAACGCGCGGGTCGAGCAGTAGTCGCTCGCGATGTAGGTGCCCCGCGCCTCCGGGGTGACGGACCCCCGGTACACCAGGCCGCCGATGATGGAGCAGTTCTCGGTCAGGTAGTGCTCGTACTCGGCGACCGGGTCGGTGAGCCGCACGCCCGGCCGGCACTGTGTCTGGTCGAAGACCGGCGTGCCCTCCTTGCAGGACCAGCCCAGGTTCGCGCCACGCTGCGAGGGGCGGATGTGGTTGATCTCCTCGATCAGGCCCTGGCCGACGTCGCCGATCCACAGGGAGTTGTCGACCGGGTCGATGGAGAACTTCCACGGGTTGCGCAGCCCGTAGACCCAGATCTCCGGCCGTGCGCCCGCCGTGCGGACGAACGGGTTGTCGAAGGGTACGCAGTAGGGCTTGCCCCCGCAGCTGCGGTTGACGTCGATCCGCACGATCTTGCCGAGCAGCGTGCCGAGGTTCTGGCCGCTCTTGAACGGGTCGTTCGCGTTGCCGCCGTCGCCGGTGGACCAGTAGAGGTAGCCGTCGCGGCCGAAGGCTACCTGGCCGCCGTTGTGGTTGCCGAACTCGGCGTGCTCCTGGGTGAGCAGCACCTGCAGTCGGTCCGGTGCGCCAAGGGGCACCCGTGCCAGGGTCAGCGTGCCGGCCGGCAGGCTCGTGTAGGCCACGTAGAGGATCCCGGTGCGGGTGAAGTTCGGCGCGGGCGTGATGCCGAGAAGGCCACGCTCGTTGTCGGACGTGTCGATCCGGGCGGTCAGGTCGAGCGCCGGCTCTGCCGCCAGGCCGGTGTCGGGGTGGTATGAGCGGACGGTGCCGTTCTTCTCCGCGATCAGCATCCGACCGTCCGGCAGTCCGGTGATCGCGATCGGACGCTGCAGACCGAACGCCACCCGTTCGGATACCACGGTCAGCTCGGCGAGTGGTGCCGCACGGGTGTGGGATGTGCCGGCTGCCGCGGTGCCGGCCACCGATGCCGGTGGCAACAGTAGTGCGGACAGGGCCAGGATGAGCAGACCGGCCAGCGTGGTGGCCAGGCGATAACGCCGTCGCTGCATGTTCAGCTCCTCGCGCAGGTGGGTGGAGGTGGGGTGTGGGAGCGTTTCCACACTACATCGAGCCAAGTCGATGCAAAACTGGTCGGACGTCCGTCGTGCCGCATCAACGCCATCGGCCACCGGACGCTCAGATCGAACCAATTCGATATAGCATCGCGGCAGGGCAGTGTCACTCCGCAGGGGCGTACGGCGCGGAGTGCTCGCCATCCATCGGGCGGACCGGGCAGCCCGCGGTGGACACCGATTCGGGCGCGGCTGGGTTGATGCTCTTGGAGCGTGACCTCACCGCGTGACCCTTCTCGGCCATGCGCCGACTGATCACACGACGGATGGCGATGCGGTCGGCGCGCTCCGAGCGCGTCGCGGCGGAGTTGTCATTCGGGCCGGTGGGGGCAGTCGCTCCGCCCGCCCCCACCGGCCGTGCCGTCACACCAGTCGGAGGCGTACCCACCAGAGCGACAGCAGGGACAGCACGACGGTCAACGCGATCAGGACGCCGAACTCCCGCCATTGCAGGTTCCAGAACTTCGATCCTGGCACGTGGCTCACCTTCAGGCTGAGGTTCTGCTCCTCCAGCCACCTCGGGCACGTCTCGCGGTCGCGGGGTGCCTTCGGACCGCACTGGGTCATGTCGGCCGGACCGCTGAACTCCGCTCCGGTCGAGGTCATCGTGGTGCTCGACACGATCCAGTCTCCCCTGCGGTCGGGCTCGACGTGGAGCGTCATCCGTCCGGTGTCGAGGCTCATCGAGATGCCGTACTCACCGTCCACCTCCAGGGGAGTGACCGTGGTGATCGACTGAGCCAGCCAGGGGCGCACCACGAACGGCGCGGCGATCTGGAGGCCGACCACCACCAACAGGGTCACCGCCATCGCGCCGAGGGTTCGTTGTAGCAGCAGCCCGCTGGCGACACCGACCACGAAGGCCAGCGTCGCGTAGCCGATCGGCACGATCCCCCGGGCCGCGAACACCAGCGGGTTCATCCGGTCCGCCGAGGCCCCGTCGATCGGCTGCGCCCACTCGGTCAGCATCAGGCTGAGCAGGCCGGCACCGAGAGCGCCGCACCGCCGCCTACCGCGAGCTTGACCAGCAACCAGCGACCAGCAACCAGCGACCCCGGCTGACGGACTGGCTGAAAACCATGCGGTACGTGCCGGACTCCAGCTCCCGGGCCACCAGCGGCGCGCCCCAGAAGATGCCCACCAGAGCCGGTAGCAGGTACAACGCTCCGATTGCGGCGATGTGGAACTCGCTCGCCCATACCGGTTGTAGCGCCCGGAGGAAGGCCTCGCCGGCGGCCAGGCAGGCGTCGCCGCCAGACTGCCCATGAGCACCAGCAACAGGGCACCGGTGGCCAGGGCCGGTGTCCGGAACTGCCGCCAGGCCATCCAGACGGAGCGCGTGCTCCACTGCTGGTTCGCACCGCCGTGGCAGGCCCAGAGGTGCAGCTGGGTCCCGTTGGCCGTGCCGGAACTGGCGGCGTCCAGGCAGAGCCCCGACTGCGCGGAGGCGATGGTGCCGCCTCCGCTGGCGTCCAGGCACTTGTTGCCGTAGACGGTCAGGGTGCCGCCGGCGGTACGGGTCCACCGCTGGTTGGTGCCGCCGTGGCAGTCCCACAACTGCGGACGGGCACCGTTGGTCGTGCTGGAGTTGGGGACGTCGACGCACCGGCCGGACTGGCTGCCCACGATCAGCATGCTCTGCTGGCTGGGCGGCGGGGTCGTCGGCGGGGGAGCGGTGGGAGGGGGAGTGGTGGGCGGCGCGCCGCCCCCGAACTGGGCGAAGAAGTTCCACACCTCCTGCTTGACCCAGCTCCGCGCTCCGCTCTCACAGCCGGCGCACCCGTCCACCGGGCCCTGCTGGTGGCCGCCGTCGAACGCGGCCCAGACCACCGGTATCCGGGCTGGCAGGAGTTGGCGGTGGTGATGTGGGTCCGGCTGCCCGACGCGGGCTCGGGTGGGTTCTGCGCGGCGCACCCGTTGTTGCGGACGAGCCTCCCCGGCAACGTCGCCGGGGAGGCTCTGACCAGTGCGCGGCTATCTCAGTGGCGCGGGTCCTCCTGCACCTTCAGGGCGTTGAGGATCGGGTCGCCCTCGCCCTTCTCGCGCGTGAACTGGATCGTCAGATCGCCACCGGTGTGCTCGACCGTGACCGTGTTCGTGTCCGCGGTCGACCCGCCCACCTTCGCCTGCACGTCGTGGTCGTAGAGCACGACCTTGCCGTCTGCCAGGACATCGAAGGCGCGCTTGCCGACCTTGACCTTCTCGATCTCCGCGAAGTCGAGGCCGATCCGGTACGTCCCCGCGGGAGCGTTCTTGAACACGTAGCTGAACGTCTCGCCGGTCCGCTGGCTGCGGAACAGCGCGTCGTCACTCGTACCCGCGATGTCGGCCTTGGTGGTGTGCGCCTTGCCGCCGACGTAGCCCCAGGGCCGTGAGCCGAGCGCCTGGTCGGGCGCCCAGAAGAAGCCCGAGGCGTCGACGTACCCCGACCCGCCCGCGTCGACGCCCTGCCAGTACGCCGACGTCGCCAGGCGGACCGGCCTGAGCTGCATCTCGCCCTTGCCGGCGTTCGACGACACGAGAACGTCGCCGACGAGCACGCCGGGCTTGATGCCGGCGTTGTCGGCCGTCACCGTGACCGTGGTGGACGTGCCCGCCGCGAGCGTGACCGTGCCGGTTGCGGCCGCGCCCGTGAGGGTCAGCCAGGGAAGGTCGGCGGCCTCGTGTCCGCCGTCGCTGGTGCGCTCCTGCTCGCTGACCCGCACCTCCAGCGGGGCGGAGCCGGTGTTGGCGACTGTCACGTCGGCCGTCGCCTTCTGGCCCTTGTCGAGGAGCCAGTCGAGGTCGGCGCCGGTGACGGTGGCGATGCCCGTGGTCAACGCCGTGTCGACCACCTCGGCCTGGTCCTTCTTGGCGATCGTCACGGGGTGGCTGGCGGTGACGTAGTTCGGCGCGTCGACCTGCACCGTGTTCGCACCGAACAGCGCCTGGGCCTTCCACCGTCCCTTCGCGTCGGTGGTGATGACCCGCTCCCCGTTCGGTCCCTTGAGCGTGACGGTCGCGCCCTCGATCGGCTTGCCGTCGTTCTTGTCGGTGACCGTGCCCTCGATCGTGCCTGCGGGCGGGAGGGTGTACTCGAGGCCCAGGCCGGCCTTCAGGACGGGTTGGTTGAAGGAGTACTGGCTCGCGGGGTTGCGCGTCAGGCTCTCCACGCCGACCGTCGCCGACGAGCCCTTGGTGAGGGGATTGTCGCCGCCGACGCCGTCGCCGTAGCCGATCTGGATCCGTCCGTCGGCGATCAGAGTGACCGAGAAGCTCACGCGAGCGGTCTGGTCATTGAAGAAGGTGACGTTGCGCCACTCGATGACCTGCGCCGCCAGCCCGTCCACCTCGGTCGTGCCGAAGTAGATCCCCGCCTCGTCGTCGACGACGAGGTCGTCCCAGAAGGGATAGATCGCGTCGATCGGGGTGTCCGCCGACGGCAGCGCCCTGTTGTTCGACCACACGGCGGCGCGGTCGAAGGACAGCGTGCCGTTCGTCGTGACGCACACGCCGTCCCAGGCCGTGTCGTAGAACGGCTGGAGGTAGTTGGCGTCGAAGTACAGCGGCCCGCACGCCTCGTCGCCCAGCCACCCGGACTCCTGGGTGCCCTGACGGTAGAGCCCCTCGGTCACCTTCATCGTGTACGAGCGACCGGCGGGCGCCACCGGCACCGGGCCCGGGTCCGGCTGTTCGGGCTGGAGCTCCGGCTCCGCCGCGTCCGCCCGTGGGTCGAGCGTTACCCGCAGCGCGGCGATGCTTGGGGCCTTCAGACCCTTCGAGCCCCGCAGCTCCACGGTGAGCGGACCACCCTCGTGCTGCACGACGGCCTTACGCCAGTCGGCGGCGTTCGGCCCCACGGCCGCGGCCGTGTCGTACGCATAGTCCGTCAGGGCTCCGTCGACGAGGACGTCGAACACCCGCTTCCCCCTGGCCACCTTGTCGATCTCGGCGAACCCGAGGTCGATCGCGTAGGTACCCTTCGGCGCGTCCGGGAAGCGGTAGAACAGCTGCTTGTCCGCCGAGGTGCGTTGCGACTGGAACAGCAGATCGTCCGTTGTGCCGCCGATCGCGGCCTTGGTGGAGGTGACCTTCGTCTTGCCCTCGTACCCCCACGCCTTCTTGCTGGCCGGCTGGTCGGCGGACCAGGTGTAGCCGGTGCCCTCGGTGAGCTTCGCGCCGCCGGCGTTGACGCCGACCTGGTACTTCGTGGTCGTGAGCGTCACCGGCACGTAGCTCTTGGACTGGCGTCCGGAGTCGGACCGGACCACGATGTTCGCGCCCTGGACTCCGGGCTTCGCGCCCGCCGAGGAGATCGACACCTTGACGGTCGTCGACTGACCGGGGGCGAGGGTGCCGCCGTTCGAGGAGAGCGACAGCCACGGCAGGTCGGTGAGCAGATCGTCCTCGACGTCGACGAGGACGACGTCGTCGGCGACCTGATCGACCGCCCACAGCGCGCCGGACGAGTCGGTCTCGAGACCGCCGCCCTGGTTCGCCTTCTTGCCCGGGAACCACCACGCGTTCACCAGCGAGCAGTCGTCGGGGTCGACCTGCAGCAGGCGGGTGGGCCGGTCCGTGGTGAGATCGGTGTACCAGATGGTGTCGGACGCCTGGTTGTAGGCCAGACCCATCACCTCGCGCAGCGGCGGCGTGCAGAAGGACAGTAGCGCGCCCGGGTTGTCGTGCGAGGTGCCGGCGACGGTCCCGATCATGCCGTTCGCCCGGCCACCGACGTAGAAGACGTCGTCCGTCGGGTTGTAGGCGAGACCGGTCAACTGCAACGTGGACCAGTCACCCTTGATCTGCCTCGTCTCCTTGCCGGTGTCCCGGTTGAAGCAGTGGATGAAGCTGGCCGGGCTGTCCTCCATCTGGCACATGTCACCGGTCTTGGTGTCCAGCGCCATGTCGAACGCCCGGTACTCGGGGTTCCACGTCGCGTCGAAGACCTTTCCGGTCTTCTTGCCGGTCACCGTGTAGGCCGTGTTGGTACGTGCCCAGTAGTCGTGGACCCAGACGTCGCCGTCGTACCCGACGCCGGAGGGCTCCTTCTCCTCGATCGTGCCGGGGATGGGGATCCGGGTGATGACGTCGCCGCCGGAGGTCGCGCCGACCTTGGCTGCCGCCTGGGCCTCCGCGGTGCTCGACGTGGCGGCCTTGCTGTCGGTGCTGGACGGCTTCATGCCGCGCGCACCGGCCTTCCACGCGGCGAGGTCGATCGTGCTGGCCGCGCCCGTGCCGGTGCGCCCGGTGGCGCCGGCGGCGTCGAGTTCGGGGTGCCGCGCTGCCTCGCCCAGGTTGTACGTGAGGGGGGCGGAGCCGTTGTTGGTGAGCGTCAGCGAACCCACGCCGTTCTGGTCGGTACCCAGCAGCGTCTCGAGGCCGTCAACCTTCAGGCCGGCGACACCCGTGGTCAGGCGGGCATCGACCTTCGCCTGCGCGTAGAGCTTGTCCAGCGAGAAGGGGTACGCCTCGGTCGGGTAATTCGGCGCCTCGACGGTCATGGTGTAGTCACCGACCGGGAGCTGGCGGTGCACGATGTCCGTCCCGTTGGTCGTGACCGTCTCGACGAGCCCGTTCTTGGTGCTGAAGGAGACCTTGGCGCCGGCCACCGGTAGCCCGTCGTTCTTGTCCACGACGGTCGCGTCGAGGTACCCGAAGTCTGGCAGGTCGTAGGTGACGATCATGCCGTCGCGCAGCATCGGGGCGTGGTCGGAGAATCGGATGCCGTCGACGCCGGCCCAGCCCTGGATGCCGGTGACGCCGTTCGCGCCGGCGGTCACCGGGTCGTCGGTTCCGACGCCGTCACCGTACCCGAAGATCATCGTGCCCGAGCGGGTGAACGTGGCCGAGAAGTTGACCGGTTCCGTGTTCTCCGACCGGATCGGATAGGCCCAGAGCTTGGCGTTGCGGTACTCGACGACGAACGCGTCCTCACCGTTGACCTTGGTGGCGGCCGTGAAGACACCGCCGCCGGGGGCGAACTCGACGGGGCTCTCCATGTAGAACGGGAAGGCGCCCGCACCGCCGTAGCCGGGGCTGGTGCTGCCGTCCGGAGCGATGGTGCCGCGCAGGCCGATGCCGAGGGTGTCGTGGCTGCCGTTGTACAGCGCGATCGGGAACGGCAGCTTCACCGTCGCCCACACAGCACTGCCGAACGTGACCGGGTCGGTGCCGCGCAGGTACTCGCCCTCGGTGACGGCGCAGCTGTAGCCGCCCTTGTCGACGACGAGTCCGACCGGGATCTCGGGCGACTCGTTCTGCGCTCCGACGGTCAGCGGGACCGCCGCGGGCGAGAAGCAGGCGTTGGGCTTGACGGCCAGCTTGTACGCGCCCTCGGGGACACCGGTGATCGTGAACGCGCCGTTGGCATCCGTGCGTACCGGCTTCAGCGGCGTGTCCGTGACGGAGACGTCGGCGTTCGGGACGGGCCGCTTCTTGTCGTCGACGACCCTGCCGCCGATGTCGTGCTTCGCGGCGGCCGCGAGTGGCAGTGTGACCGAGGTGTCCTGGCCGAGGGCGACCGTGACGGTCGCGGTCGCGGTCAGGTAGCCGAAGACCTTGGTGCTGAGCTGGTAGTCGCCGACCGGGAGGTTCGTCGTGAACCGGCCGCCCTTGTCGGTTCCGATCGACCGGCTGAACGGCCCGCTGATCGTTACGTCGGCAGCGGGGACCGGGGCACCGTTGGCGGTGACGACACCGGTGAGGGTGCCGCCCTTGCGGGGTGCCAGTTCGAGCAGGCGGACGAGGTCGAGCCGACCCTCGCCGTACTTGTTGTTGACTTCGGCGGTACCGCCGCACTCGGTGTCGTCGACGTCGGTGGCCGACTCGGCGAGCAGCCGACGGGTCTCGTCGACCTGCCCGATCAGAGTCGGGTCGTAGCTCCAGAGCGCCGCGACCGCGCCGGCGACGTGCGGTGACGCCATCGACGTACCGGCCATGTCGACGTAGCTGTTGTTCGGAAAGGACGAGCGAACGTTGACACCCGGCGCGGAGATCTCGGGCTTGATCCGACCGCCCTCACCCTCGCCCTTGCGGGAGAACGACGCGAGCGTGCCGTCCTCCGAGTAGGCGCCGACGGAGTAGGCGCTCGCCGCGGAACCCGGCGAGGAGACCGTGTCACAGGCCGCGTACGGCGAGGTGTTTCCCGACGACCAGGTGCTGAAGATGCCCGCTGCGGTCCAGGCCTCGTCGACGGCCTGGAAGAAGTCGTCGAAGTCGTGCTCGACGGTCTGGCCCCACGAGTTGTTGACGACGTGGGGGCGCTTGGACGGGTCGGGGTTGTTTCCCTGGAGGTCGGTCGGGGCGAGTAGCCACCAGCCGGAGCGCAGCAGCGACTCGGCGCCGGTGCTGTCGCAGCAGCCGTTCGTCGCGATCCACTGCGCGTCGGGGGCGACGCCGACGTGGTCGGTGCCGTCGACGCCGACCATGGTGCCCATGGTGTGCGTGCCGTGTCCGTTGTCGTCGCACGGCGCGCCCGTGCACGAGCCCCGGCTGGCCATCCAGTTGTAGTTGTGGTCGACGGTGCCGTCGGGCTTCGTGCCTCGGTACTGGTGTATCAGTGCGGGGTGGTCGAACTGGACGCCCGAGTCGAGGTTGGACACCGTGATGCCGGCACCGGTGGCGCCCATGGCCCACGCCTGCGGGGCGTGGATGGCGTCCAGACCCCACGTGACGGAGTCGTCCGCACCGGCGGCCTTCGGGGCGGCGGGGCGGGCAGCCTGGTCAGTGGGGATCTTCTCGTCCACGGGGTCGACCAGCGCGACCTGCGGCGTCGCGTGGATCGCGGCGACCTGCACCCGCGACGCCACGTCGAGGGCGAGCTTTTCACTGCCACCCTTGACGAGCACGGCGTTGGCGATCGGGTACGAGGTGTACTTCACCCCGGCCCGGTCGAGCTCCGACGAGACGGATGCCAGGGAGTCCTTCGACGCCGCGGCCAGCGCGTCGTAGACGAAGCGACCACGGGCGGTCCAGTCGGCGATCTTCTTCGCCGGTCCGAGGTCGGCCCTGGTCTCGAACGTGATCCAGAAGTCGGAGGCCGGCTGCGTGCGGAAGCGGTCCTTCAGGGTCGGCGCGATCTTGGCGGCCGGACCGGGATCGGGCTCGGCTGCGGAGGCCGGTAGTGGTTGGAGGATGCTCAAACTGACCGCTGCGGCAAGCGTTGCCGCGAGGGCTCTGAGTCTCATGGGGGTCCTTCCGCCTACAGGGGTTGGTAGGGGTCGTGGCTCTCGTGGTCGTCGGCGTCGTGCGCGTCGGCGGCGTCGCGGGCGCTGTCGTGCGGCTCCCGCGACAGCTCGAGAGGTGGCGGATGGTCGATGGCGGAGTCGTCACGCACGACGGATCGCTCAGGCATGCATGGTCCGTGGGATATGGATCATGGAGTCATGCTCGGCCGAGACGCGTGACCTTAGCTATCCAGCGGATACGTCAATCTTCACGACGCGTCGTCGAGGGAGTCCTCTTCGGCGAACACTCCGGCCTCCACCGCCTTGACCGCGAGCGCGGTCCGGGAGCTCACCTTCAACTTGCGCATCGCCGCGCGGAGCTGCTGGTCCACCGTGGCCGGAGACTTGGCCAGGATCCGGCTAATCTCCCGGTTCGTCTTGCCGGCGACGACCAGTTGGACGACGTCGAGCTCGCGAGGTGAGAGCTGGTCGCCGTACCCGCGCCGGCCGCCGCGCCACAGTCGCGGGACCTCGGCGCCGTGTTCGCGAAGCCGCTGTGCGACCCGGTCCGCGTCGCCACGGGCGCCAAGCCTGAAGAGCTGCTCGTACTGCGCCGCCAGCAGCTCGCGTCCCTGGTCGACCCGGCCCTGCGCCATGAGCGCCTCGGCCTGGCGCTCGCGGGCGCGCAAGGCGTCGTAGGGGCGCGGCAAGGCGCTCCAGGCGCGCGCCGCCCGGTCGTACGACGTCGCCGCGCGCGCGTGGTCTCCGGAGGCGGCGAGCAGCAGGGCCCGGCACACGGTGAGCGCGGCGCGCGGCGCGGGCGCCGTACGGCCACGCAGTCCTCGGGCGAACTGGTCAGCCAGGCGCGTCGCGGCCGACAGGTCGCCGGCGGCGAGGTGGGCCTCGATCCGGGCGGGAACGAGGTCCGTCGCCCAGACCCAGATGCCCTTTCGCCGGACGGCGTCCATCGGCTCGTTCGTGATCCGCAGCGCCCGGGCGCTGTTCCCGTCCGCCAGCCACAGCCGGGCCAGCGCGGCAGCGGCCTCCATCGTGTCGTCGGCCGCGCCGAGACGGGCGGATTCCTCGAGGACCAGCCGGAACTGCTCCTCCGCGGCGCGCCGCCGTCCGGCTGCGGCGGACAGTCGGGCCGCGAGGCGAATGCTACCGAGGTAGTGTGCCGGCCGGTCCCGGTCGGCGTCGGCGAGCGCCGCGCTTCTCTCCGCGAGACCGTCCCACCGGCCGGTCAGCCACGCCAGGTTGGCCTGTTCGAGTCGGACGTTGTGCTGTAGCCGGAACGCCTGCTCGGCCGCGGCGAGGCGCATGGCCACGGCGAGGTGTTCCTCGGCGTCGGCGTACCGGCCCCAGAGCAGCGCGCCGGTACCGACATTCGTGTGGATGCGGGCCACGTCGAGACGTTCCGCCGAGGTCGCGCCGTCGATGGGCAGGTCGGCGACGACGTCCCAGGCCTCCTCCTCGCCGAGCATGAGCAGCGCAGCGGCCCGGTTCCCGGCCAGGTTCAGCCGCTCCGCGGGCGAATCGAATCCCGCGGTGATTTCGGCGGCGCGATCCAGCCACCGCCGGTGGGTCGACGCCGGCCACGGTCCCGCGTAGGCCCACCCGAGGTAGGTCATCGCCCGAGCCGCCTCGACGGGGTCATGGTCGAGGTTGGCCACCGCCTGCTCCAGCTCGCTGAGCGCGGCCTGCGCCTCACCCCCGGTGATCAGGAGCCGACCCAGGGGGTTGCGGATCTCGGCCTGCTGCCGGGCGGAGAGGCCTGGCGTCTCCAGCACCGAGCGCAGGGTACGGATCACGCGGTGGTAGACCTCGTCGAGGGGTTCTCGGCGGCCCAGTGCGGCCACGCCGGCGATGCGCGCGACCCGCGCCCGGTCTACCGGCGGCAGTACGGCCCACGACAGCAGGTCGACCAGCAGGTCGACCGCCTTGGTGTGGTCGCCCGAGGCCATGGCCAACTCGGCGCTCTGCTCGGCGTACCGCGCCCAGGACCGCGTCTCGCCGGCCTCGCGGAAATGGTGGGCGAGGCGCGCCACGGGCGGCGGATGGATGTGCTCCAGGGCCCGGCCCGCCAGCAGGTGGAACTGCCTGCGGTCGGTCAGCGGGACCGACTCGTAGACAGCCGTGGCGGCCAGCACGTGCCGGAACCGCCACCGGCCGCGGTCGTCCCCGTCCAGGACGCCTGCGCCGGCCGCTTCCGCGATGGCGCCCCGGCACGCGTCCGGTGACAGGTCGGCGGTCATCGCGATCGTCGCCACCGAGGACCGCACCGCCAACGTGGCCGCGGCGCGCAACACCTGCTGCGCCGTCGGCGACAGACGGCTCACCCGTTCCCGGGTGGAGTCGCGCACCGTTGGCGGCACCTGTAGCTCGCGTAGCTTCAGCCGGACCCACTGCCCGTCGCGGAAGACGAGGTCGGCACGATCGCACATGAGGCGAACCGACTCCTCCAGGGCCAGCGGAACGCCTCCGGTCCGTTCGTGCATGAACGTCGTGAACTCCGCAGAGATCGGGTTGCCGTCCAGCATCGAGGACACCAGCGCTGCCGTGTCGACGGGTCGCATGGGCGCCAGGGCGATCCTCAGCTGGGTGACGCCCGCGGGCAAACGGGACGTCAGCCGCAGCAGGAGCGATCCGTCGTCCACCTCCTCGGGGCGATAGGAGACCACGAGGCTCGGCCCGTCCGACTGCTGCCGGGAGATGACGAACAGCAGGAACTCGAGGGTCACCTCGTCGGCCCAGTGCGCGTCCTCCAGGACGAGGACGTCGACACGCAGAGCCCGCAGCAGCTCGTCCAGGGCGCGGAACAGGCGATGCCGGGCCGCCTTCGCGTCGCCCAGGGGCGGCAGCGCGGGGGGTAGGTCCGAGGACCACTCCGGGAAGAGGGGTCGTAGGGCGCCCGCCAGCTCGGTGAGCCGCGAGCGCGACACCGGGCGGTCGATCCCACGGAACGCGTCGACGATCGGCCCCAACGTCAGTGACTCGCGAAGGGGTGGGCACACCGACACCAGGGCTGTGCGCTGGTCCGGCGCGACCAGCCACTCGCGCAGCAGCCGGCTCTTGCCGATGCCCGCCTCGCCCTCCACCAGCACGATCGCCGGTGGCCGGGTCAGGGCGTCGCGCAGCGCCGCCAGCTCCCGGTCACGGCCCACGAAGCGCGGCGTGGAGACGGTCGGTGAGGTCCCGTCGTCCTCGGGTGGGGGGTCGAGCATGCGTGATGATCTCGCTTTTTGCTGCTCGGACACAAGAGCATCGCGACGCCTCGCCTCGGGCCGGCTTGCGGAAATCATCTTAATCATTAAGATAAATCCCATGGGTATATCGACGGACTTCTCGGTGGCGATCGCCGGCGGCGGCCTCTCCGGTCTCTGCCTCGCCCAGTACCTGATGCGCGCCGGCATCGACGTGCATGTCTACGAACGGGACCCGGGCCCCTTCGTCCGGCGACAGGGCTACCGGATCATCCTCGACCGGTACGGGCTGGAGGCGCGTCTGCGGGGACCTGTTGGCGCTGTGGAGACTGGCCGCCGGGATGACCACGGACTTCCACCCGCTCATCCGGCGGCTGGTCGCCACAGCCGAGCTGGACGCCACGGTGCTCAACCTCTTCGCCGCGGGCCGACGCCCGCGCCGATGGGCGGTGCCCCGGGTGACGCCCTGCACGTCATGCCGCCGTTCGGCGCGCACGGCGGCAACACCGCGCTGCGCGACGCCGCCCTGCTCGGCCGCAAGCTGGTCGAGGCCCGCGCGAGCGGCAGGGGAGTGGAGGAGGCGATCGCCGCCTACCAGGAGGAGATGGTTCCGTACGCCTTCCGCGCCGTCGACACCGCCGGTCGGCTGATGCGCCGCCTCACCGGGGGCGCGGCCGCACCCCACTGGGTGCTGACGCGCGTGTTACCTCGGCTGCACCGGGTCACCGTACCGGAGGCATGATTGCCGGCATGTCCCACGTGCCGGCCCGGGCGTCCGCGATCGCCGACCTCATGCGCGCCGGGCGGGAGATGTCTCGGCTGTCCATGGTGTTTCGGCACGCCATCGCGGAGCAGTTGGGCCTCACCGTGAGCGACCTGGAGTGCCTGGACTACCTGGCGGACGTCGGGTCCGCCACCGCGGGGCAGGTCGCCGAGCGGACCAACCTCACCACCGGGGCGGTGACCAGCATGCTGCGCCGGCTCCAGCAGGCGGGCTACGTGACGGCCGAGCGCGATCCGGCGGACCGGCGGCGGGTGATCGTCGCCCTGCGGCCGGAGCGGATGGCCGAGCTGACGCGGCCGTACGAGCGGTTCGCCGGGCGGGTCGAGCGGCTCGTCGAGGGCTACCGCGTCGAGGAGGTCCTGCTCCTGGTCCGGCACTACGACCGCATGCATGCGCTGTACCTCGCCGAGTTGGACCGCCTCCGCGACGGCGACACCGCGCAGGGAACACGCGGTCAGGTCGCGGAGGGCTGCGGGTAGCCGACTTCGTACGAGATCTGGCGGGCGGTCTCCAGGAGGAGTGGCAGGTTGCTCTTCAACTCGTCGAGGCTTGCGATGACCTCGATCGCCGTGATCGAGACGGCGGCGATGACCTGCCCTCGTGAGTCTCTGATCGGTGCGGCCACGCACATCACGTAGGCGTCGTGCTCGCCGTTGTCCACGGCCCAACCGCGATCGTGGATGCGGGCGAGTTCGGCGTCGAGCGCGGCACGGTCGGCGAAGGTGGTGTCGGTGAACCTCTCGAAGACGACGGGGGAGAGTAGCCGCTCACGATCCTCCCGGGGCAGGTACGCCAGGATGGTCTTCCCGACGGCGCTCGCGTAGATCGACACCGCGCGCCCGACCCGCGAGGGCAGCTTGACGGCGTCGAATGCCGGGCTGTCCACCTTGTCGATGTAGATGATCTCGTCGCCGGTCAGCTGTGCCAGGTGCACGGTGTGGCCGGTCTCGCGTTGTAACGCCCGGAGGTGCGCGGCGGCGGGCTGGCGCAGGTCCATCGAGCCGAGCGCGAGCTCGGACAGCTCGATCAGTCCGCTGCCGAGCACGTAGGTGCCCGCGCGGGTACGGCGGACGAAGCGCGCGGACTCCAGTGTGTGCAGAATCCGCAGGGCCGTTGACTTGTGGACGCCGAGCACGTCCGCGGCCTCCGTCAGGGACAGCGGATGCTCGGCCGATCGACGGATGAGGTCGATCGCGCGGCGAATCGATTGCGCCAAGGCTCTGTCTCCCCTCGCGCGACGCGCGGTGACGCCGCTGTCGTTGCATTATGTGCAATGTAGTTGACGCGGTGTGCAATAGCTACTTGACAACGTTGCACATGTCGCTACGATCGTTGCAATTTATGAACGTGACTCCAACTCGTGATGGTGGAGCGACGATGGGTAAGCAGCGCGCTCGTATCGGCTTCGCCAGGGCGACGAATGGTGGCGACCACCATGCCCTCGCGTCCTGACATCACCCGCGACCGGCTGATGCTGACCACCGACGGCGGACCCCCGCGCGGCGACTGGGTCGGTACCGCCGCCGAGGCTTTACCGGACGACGTGGACAGTGTCCTGATCGGCCGGATCTGGGACCCGTCCGTCGACGGCCCTACGCCCGTGGCCGTCCGCGACGGTGCCGTCATCGACCTGAGCCACCGGTTTCCGACCGTCCGGGACATCTGCGAGCTGCCCGACCCCGCCGCGACCGTGGCCGGGCTCGACGGGGCGCGGGTGGGCGACTTCGGGGAGATCCTGGCCAACACGGCGGCCGCGACCCGCGACGGCGGCAAACCCTGGCTGCTGGCCCCGGTCGACCTCCAGGCGCTCAAGGCCGCCGGCGTGACCTTCCCGATCTCGATGATCGAACGGGTCATCGAGGAGCGGGCGCGGGGAGACCTGGCGCTCGCGGCGGACATCCGGCAACGGCTGTTCGCCGACATCGGTGTCGACCTGCACAACCTGGAGGCGGGTTCGGCTGAGGCGGATCGGCTCAAGAGCCTGCTGGTCGCCGAGGGCATGTGGAGCCAGTACCTGGAGGTGGGAATCGGGCCGGACGCCGAGATCTTCACGAAGGGGCAGATCCTCTCCGCCGTCGGCACCGCCGTCGACGTCGGCGTGCTCGCCGCGTCGACCTGGAACAACCCGGAACCCGAGATCACGCTCATCGTCCAGTCCAGCGGCCGGATCGTCGGCGCCACCCTCGGCAACGACGTGAACCTGCGCGACATCGAGGGCCGCTCCGCGCTCCTGCTTCCGCTGGCGAAGGACAACAACGCCTCCTGCGCCCTCGGCCCCCTGATCCGGCTCTTCGACGAACGGTTCGGCATGGAGCGGGTCCGCGAACTCGAGGTGCGCCTAAGAGACTGTCGGGTAACTGGACGGCTACGCAGTGAGAAGTCGTTCGGCGTTGATGCGTCGGGCGGCTTCGCGCTC
>NZ_JBNCKT010000079.1:0-27268 GCF_049841675.1 Micromonospora sp. DT4 | reverse complement strand
ACCGTACTCCCGACAAGGTGACAAGTCGCGCGAACAAGGTGACAAGTCGCACAAATATTTCACACCGGGCGAGCGTGCCGACGCCATCAACACGTGGGTAGCGAAAGACTCCACCAATCGCCGGAACACAGTCCCCACAAACGACGACACTGTGACGGTCGGAGAAAAGACATACCCGATCGGCAGGATTTTCGAGAGCCTGACACGAGCTGGGAGTTGCCAATACGATGAAGATATTGCCGAAGCCCTAAAGAAAAACGGATACACCGTCAAACGTGACGGCGGACATATGCATATCGTCAAGTTTCGGAGAATGAAAGACGAGAAGGCGAGAGACTTCCTCGCCATCTACGAGGACTGGATTGACCAGAAAAACGGAAATGGTGAACTCCTTAACATCGGAAAGATGCCCGAGTGGAAGCTAGAGCTTCCCAATCCGCGAAAGCCGGGCGAGATGTTCCAGTTCGGCAGCTTCATGCAGAGGCTCAAGCGAATTGGGCATAGCGATGATGAAGCAGGCACAATGGCCGCGCTGCTGGAAAAAGGCGGCTTCACAGTCATACGCCGAAATAATGATGATAAAACGAGATTCGATGGGTTGGAGGTGCCTAGAGCGGAGCCATCCGAACCCCGAAAGCTAACGCCCAGGCAGGAAAAGGACTCTCAGGAGCGGATCAAGGCGGTCAAGCTTTGGGTGGCTAAAGACCGTGGAAACTCTGGCAAAATTCCTCTCAGGAGGGAGACGGTGGAAGGCGGGGGGGAGGTTCACAAAGTCGGCCAGATGTTTATTACGTTGCGGAGGGATGGATATCTGTTCCATGAGGGTTTATTCGAAGCTCTGCGCAAGGCGGGTTTCAAACCGGAACGCACCAGCGACAGCAGAATAATACTCCCCAGAGACAAGAGCGCGCTTGTCTCCGTCGATAAGCGGATAGATAACGTCAAGGACCTTCTCTCCGCTTATGACGCCTGGCTCAAGGGTGCGCCGGGAGCGACCGCTCCACGGGATGCTCAGATCAATCCCCCGGGAACGATCCCTCCACTGGGAACTACGATCACGCTCTCGGGAAGAACTAAAGCTACTGACATCGGTAAGTCGATGGACAATCTCGTCAGACGGGGGATGTCAGATCCGACGGGGAAGATCGCCGAACTTCTGCAAGCCAGTGGACTACAGACGGACATTCAGAACAAAAAGGTTTTTGTAGTTCGCCCGGAGGAATTGCCCGCCTCCACGGTGGCGCGGGTCCCCGCCTCCACGGTGGCGCCGGTGCCCGCCTCCACGGTGGCGCCGGTGTCCGCCGCGACGCAGAAGAATGCCAACGCGGCTGCGGGCATCACGCAGGACATGAATTGGGAAAACCCGTCTGGCTCTGGTGTGCCGGCGGTGAGTGAGTCTGTCATCCTGCCGCCGGGTGTCGAGCAGGATGCGGGCTATCCGGGCCTGTGCTGGGTGGGTGCCGCGCCGACGGGGTGGGATCAGACCGACCGGCTGCGAAGATGGGGTAGCCAGGTGGCCAGGGCCGCGGTGAAGGCTCCGGTCATTGTGCTGCGCTCCGCCATGGACGATCAGAGGCGGGCAGCGGATCTGCGAAACCTGCGGCGTCTGGTGCAGCAGTTCGCGTTGAAAAAGCAGCCACAGCCCATGGTCATCGCCGACGACTACACCACCTCGGAACCACTCAAGCAGATGTCGCACACCTACGGCTTCAGCATCCTGCATCGCGCCACGGACAGCGCCACGACCACCACCCCCACCGCGACCACCACCCACACCGCGAACCTGGACACCGTGTGGCGAATCACCAACAGTCACGGCGTCACCGAGAACATTGGCCAAAAGCTCACCCCAACCGTGCTCCAAAAAGCGGCTTCCGCCCGCGTCGCACGCACGAGCCCGGCGACACCCGCGCTCGCCGAACTCCTACTCGCCCACGACCGGAAAGCGACACTTCAACTCCTGACCAAGCACCGCGCCGACCTGCACACCCCAGACGTCCTCAGCGAGCTCGACACCATCATCACGAACACCAAGGAAGACCCCTGGTTCAGCAAAACCAGACCACTGCTCGGCGAACTCGGCGCCGCCGGGCACGCCCCCCTCGTCCTGGACTACCAAGAACAGCAAACCCCCCAGAAACGCAACCTGATCCTGCTCAACAAGCAGGGCCGCACCATCCCCGTCGACCAACGCGTCGCGCTCATCCGCGACTCCGGACACTCCACCAAGGGCGCCGCAACCGCCATGCACGCGGTCAACATCATGTTCACCCAGGGCACAGCCGCCGCCCAGCAACACATCAAGGAACACTCCACCGACCTCAACACCAACGAACGACAAAACTGGATCGACGCCATCACCGACCTCGCACGCCAACACCCCACCGAACAACACCAATTCCTAGAACTCGGCAAAGAGATCCTCAACTGCGGAAATGTTTCATAAACCCATGGGGCTACGTAGCTTTCCGTGTGTGGCCTGGGCATGGTCCACGCCACGGCGACGACGAGGACATTGAAAAGGCGGCGGATCTCGGCGATGATCAACACGATGACCTCCGGGCCGGCATGGGGGTTTGCCGCGTGATACAGATCTTCAATGGTTAGGTTGAATCGGGGACGAGGGTCAGGCAGGGCCCCGGAGTAGAGTCCGCGAATGTCCGGTTTGATCGGGTGACGGGCGCGGCCCTGGCCGGTCAGGGTTCGATGACGACCGGGTCGCCGACGCACAACGGGCCACCGTCGACGGGCACCACGCTCAGTCCGAAGAGGAGCATCTGACGGACGTTGCGGTAGCGGCCGAGCGTGCGTAGCGGCTCCTTCGCACGTACCCCGGTCTCCTGGTCGGTGGTGGTGACCACGCAGCGGTCGCGCGGCCCGGCGGCGCGCAGCCGCACGTCGCCGATGCGCAGCGACCGGCCCGCCCAGCCGTCCTCGGTCCAGGCCGGCGCGCCGTCGACGACGAGGTTGGGCCGGAATCGCGTCATCGGCACCGGCTCCTCCCCCGCGTCGACGAGCCAGCCGTTGAGGGCGTCGAGGGAGGCGGTGTTGGTCAACAGCAGCGGGTAGGCGTCGGCGAAGCTGACCTGGTCGCCGGTGTCGTACTCGCGCTCGGCGGCGGCCAGGTGTCGCGTCGGGCTGGCCAACCAGACCAACCGGACGGGCCGGCCGAGGAGCGCGCCGAGCCAGGCGTCGGCCGCCAGGCCGGCGGGCAGCGCGGGGACCGGGGTCGTCCGGCTGCGGAAGGTCCGCACCGACACCGGGTCGCCGTCGGCCGGCTCCGGCACGTCGAGGTCGGGCCGCCCGTCGGCGCGCAGCGTCAGGCCGCCCGGGCGCATGCTGGCCCGCAGACCGACGAGGCGGGTCGTCTCCCGCTGGGTGACGCCGACGCCGTCGGCGTCCACCACCATCCAGCGCCGGTCGCCGGCCAAGCCCCACGGCTGCACGAACGCGCCGTCGTGGTCGAGCCGGTGACAACCCTTGACGGGGTACGTGTGGATCGAGGTCAGCCGCACCTGGCTACCATGACACGCCGATGCTGCCGCCGGGTACCAGTGGTCTGCGGGGCTATCTCGCTGGGCGGGAACCGTCGGTCCGTGTGGGACCTTGGCGTCGTGGCGGGCGACCCGGGCAAACGCTTGGGAATGGTGGCCACCGGCGCGAGACGGATACGGCCGCACGAGGGTACGCGGCGCGGAACCGGCTTCAGTAGCATCGCGCCCATGCCACATCGTGAACAGACCTCGGACTCCGGGACGGAACCGACGAGCGCCGCCGCCGCTGCGGAGTCCACAGAGGAACCAACGCCGGATGGTCGGCGGCGCCGTCGCCGGTGGGGGCGGATCGTCCTGATCTGCCTGCTGGTGCTGGTGGTGCTGGGCGCCGGTGGTGTGGTGGCCGGCGGGCTCTACCTGCGGTCGGTCGAGTCGGACATCGAACGGGTCGACGCCTTCGGCGGCGTGCCGGAGGAGTCGCGCCCCCAGCCGGTCGTCACGGGCGCCACGAACATCATGATCCTGGGTAGCGACTCGCGTGACCCGGAGCGGACGAGCGGGTCGCGCACCGACACGATCATCGTCGCCCATCTGCCGAAGGACCGGTCGAGCGCACAGCTGATCTCGATTCCGCGGGACACCTGGGTGCCGGTGCCCAAGTCGAAGGACGGCAACCACGGCGGGCGGGACGCGAAGATCAACGCCGCCTACGCGTGGGGTGGGATTCCGCTCATGGTGCAGACCGTAGAGTCGTTCACCGGGGTCCGGGTGGACCACGTGACCGTGATCGACTTTGCGGGTTTCAAGGAGATCATCGATGCGCTGGGCGGCATCGACATCGACTCCGAGAAGACCTTCACCTCGATCCACGAGCCGTTCCACACGTTCAAGCAGGGTGTGCAGCGGATGGACGGCGAGACCGCGTTGGACTACTCACGTCAGCGCAAGCAGTTCGCGGACGGTGACTTCGCCCGGATCCGCCACCAGCAGCAGGTGATCCGCGCGATCATCGACAAGGCGTCGTCCGGTGGCATCATCACCAACCCCGTCAAGCTCAACGACTTCCTCAAGGCCACCTCGAACTCCGTCTCGGTGGACAACGACCTGTCCCTGCTGGATATGGCGACGCAACTGCGCGGGGTCCGGGGCGGCAACATGACGTTCCTGACCAGTCCCACCAAGGGCACCGGCCAGGTCGGCTCGGAGAGCGTAGTGTTCGCCGACAAGGCACGGGTGAAGACGTTCTACGACGCGGTCCGGCGGGACTCCGTCAGCGAGATCGTCAGCCTCGGCAGCAAGAAGTAGGGTGGACGACGGGTGGTGGCCGCGAGGCCGCCACCCGTCGCCGCAGGGCAGGGGAAGCGGCGGATCAGTACGCGCCCCGGCGGGCCAGCACGACGCTGACCGTCTTCCAGAGGTTGAGGCAGCTCGTCCAGTGAGAGCGCCCGCAGGTGCCGGCCGATCGGAGTGACCCGAGGATCATCCTTGATCTTGAAGAGGAGTCCGTCGCTCTCGTTCCGCTCGCGCAGGGCCGCCAGTCGTTCCTCCGCGTCGATGTATATGGTTCGGGTCCTCGTCGCCGGTGACCGCCCAGACGGGGGCTCCGGCGGCGGCGGCGATACCAACCCAGAGGCCGGTACGGCGCGGAGGTGGCGGTGACGGCTTGACCCTCCGGACCGGGGCGGTGGACGGGTCGCCGGATGACGGTCGGTCGTCCGGGAGCACGGGGTCCATGGTGGACGCCTCCGCGCCGGCACCGGAGACCGGCTGGGGCACCCCGGAGACCGGCTGCGGCAGCCCGGAGACCGGTTGGGCCGGCCCGGCCTGCTGGGGCACGGGAGGGTTCGCGGGCCGGTGGCCGACGGCACATTTGGCCCGGTCACGTCCGGGACCGGCTGGTAGTCCACGCCCAGCGCACGGAAGAGCTTCTCCGCGCCCGGTCCCGCCTCGGCCGGGTAGGCGACCCACGGCGCGGCGGCGCCGAAGTCGGCGTAGGCGAAGGTCTGACCGCCCTGCGTCTGCGCGAGGGCGTTGGCAGTGGCGGAGAACGCCTCCCGCCAGGCGGGCGTGGCCGCCACGGCGGCGTCCAGGACAGCCACCGTCACCAGCCGGCCCTGCCCGCCGATGGCCGCCCACGCCTTCCCCACCTGGCTTCCGCCCAGCACATGGGTGAACCTGTACGGGCCATTCGGCTGCATCCGCATTCCTCCGCTCAACCGCCGTGCGGACACTACCGAGAGCGCACCAGGCGGCTCGCCTCCGGTGCGAAGGGAAGCCGTCCCGGGACGGTTGCCCTGTGAAAGTTTTTATGCATAGAGTCGCAGAGTGAATGACAGAGCTGCCGAGGCGACGGCCGAGCAGGTCCTCGACCTGTTCGACGGGGTACGGCTCACCCCCACGCAGCGCCGGATCGCGCACTGTCTCGTGCAGCACGCGCCGACGGTGGCGTACCTCTCCGCCGCGGAGGTCGCCGAGCTGGCCGGGGTCAGCCAGCCCTCGGTCACCCGGTTCGCCGTCGCGCTCGGCCACGACGGCTACCCGGCGCTGCGCCGCCGGCTACGGGACCTCACCACCACTACGCCGGGCGAGCCTGCGGACGCCGCCAACGAGCTCCAGCAGGCGGTACGCGCCGAGATGGGCAACCTGGACCGGCTGGCCGGCCAGCTCGCCGACACCGACCGGATCGCCGAGACCGGCCGGCTGCTCGCGGCCAGCCGACCGCTGCCGGTGCTGGGCCTGCGTGCCGCCGCGCCGCTGGCCGCGTACTTCGCCTACTTCGCCGCCAAGGTCCACCCGGACGTGCGGGTGTTCAACGACGGCGGCAGCCTGCTCACCGACCGTCTGGAGCAGGCCGCCGAGTCCGGGGCGTCCGCCGTGCTCGCCTTCGTGCTGCCCCGCTACCCCCGGGAGACCCTGGACGCCCTGGGCGAGGCGCGTGCCGCCGGGCTGACCGTCGTGGCGATCACCGACTCGCCGGTCAGCCCGGCCACCGAACACGCCGACGTGGTGCTGCCGGCGGCCGTCGGCGCGCAGCTCGTCTTCGACCTGCACACCGCCCCGATGACCCTGGCGATGGTCCTGTTGCAGGCGATCTGCGACGCCGCGCCGGCCGACACCCAGCGCCGCCTGGAGGCGTTCGAAGCCTCCGCGGCCCGCCGACAGTTGTTCCTCGGATGACCGGAGGAGAAGCAGAGATGACCCAGCCCATCCGTGCCGCACGGGGCAGCCAGCTCACCACCCGCGGGTGGCAGCAGGAGGCCGCCCTGCGGATGCTGATGAACAACCTCGATCCGGAGGTGGCCGAACGCCCCGACGACCTGGTGGTCTACGGCGGGACCGGGAAGGCGGCGCGGGACTGGCCGTCGTACCACGCGCTGGTGCGTACGCTGACCGACCTGCGCGCGGACGAGACGATGCTGGTCCAGTCCGGCCGCCCGGTCGGGGTGATGCGGACGCACGAGTGGGCGCCCCGGGTGTTGCTGGCGAACTCCAATCTGGTCGGTGACTGGGCGACCTGGCCGGAGTTCCGTCGCCTGGAGCAGCTCGGCCTGACCATGTACGGGCAGATGACCGCCGGTTCGTGGATCTACATCGGCACCCAGGGCATCCTCCAGGGCACCTACGAGACGTTCTCCGCCGTGGCCGCGAAGAGGTTCGGCGGAAGTCTCGCCGGCACGCTCACGCTCACCGCCGGGTGCGGAGGGATGGGTGGCGCACAGCCCCTCGCGGTCACCATGAACGACGGCGTCTGCCTGATCGTGGACGTCGACCGCACCCGGCTCGACCGGCGCGTGCACGACCGCTACCTCGACGAGGTGGCCGACTCCCTGGACGACGCGGTCGCGCGGGTCCGCGCGGCGAAGCGGGACCGGCGCGCGTTGAGTGTCGGGGTCGTCGGCAACGCCGCCGAGGTCTTCCCGGAGCTGCTCGGTCGGGGCATCGAGATCGACATCGTGACCGACCAGACCAGCGCACATGACCCCCTGGCGTACCTGCCCGTGGGCGTGGAGCTGGCCGACGCCCGGGACTACGCCGCCGCGAAGCCAGCCGAGTTCACCGACCGGGCCCGCGCGTCGATGGCGCGGCACGTCGAGGCGATGGTCGGCTTCCTCGACGCCGGCGCCGAGGTCTTCGACTACGGCAACTCGATCCGGGGCGAGGCGCAGCTCGGGGGTTACCAGCGGGCGTTCGACTTCCCGGGCTTCGTGCCCGCGTACATCCGGCCGCTGTTCTGCGAGGGCAGGGGCCCCTTCCGGTGGGCGGCGCTCTCCGGCGACCCGGCCGACATCGCCGCGACCGACCGGGCCATCCTGGACCTGTTCCCGGAGAACGAGTCCCTGGCCCGGTGGATCAAGCTGGCCGGCGAACGGGTCGCGTTCCAGGGTCTGCCGGCCAGGATCTGCTGGCTGGGCCAGGGCGAGCGGGACCGGGCGGGCGTGCGGTTCAACGACATGGTCGCCTCCGGTGAGCTCTCCGCTCCGGTGGTGATCGGCCGGGACCACCTGGACACCGGCAGCGTCGCGAGCCCCTACCGGGAGACCGAGGGGATGGCCGACGGCTCCGACGCGATCGCGGACTGGCCGCTGCTGAACGCGCTCGTCAACACGGCCAGCGGGGCATCCTGGGTGTCCATCCACCACGGCGGCGGCGTCGGCATCGGCCGGTCGATCCACGCCGGGCAGGTCTGCGTGGCCGACGGCACCCCCCTCGCGGGGCAGAAGATCGAGCGGGTGCTCACCAATGACCCGGCGATGGGCGTCATCCGACACGTCGACGCCGGCTACGACAGCGCCCGCGAGGTAGCCGAACGCACCGGCGTCCGGGTGCCCATGACCGAGGGCGCGAACTCGTGAGCGACGACCTGCCCGGCCGGTTCCGGGCGTTGTGGGACGAGATCGCGCCGGTCGGGCGGGACGCCGGCAGCGGCGGCTACCTGCGGTACGCGCTGACCGAGCCGGAACACCAGTTGCGGGCCTGGTTCCGTGGGCAGGCCGAACGTCGCGGCCTGCCGATCACCGAGGACGGCAACGGCAACCTGTTCGCCCACTGGGGTGACCCGGAGGGCACGGACGCCGTGCTGACCGGCAGCCACTTCGACTCGGTGCCGCACGGCGGTGCGTACGACGGCCCCCTCGGCATCGTCAGCGCGTTCCTCGCCGTGGACGAGCTGCGCGCCGCCGGTGTCACCCCGGTCCGGCCGCTCGTGGTGGCCGCGTTCGTCGAGGAGGAGGGCGCGCGTTTCGGCGTACCCTGCCTGGGGTCGCGGCTGCTCACCGGCGCGCTGGCGGCAGACCGCGCGGCCGGCCTGCGCGACGCGGCCGGGGTGAGCTTCGCCGACGCGCTCGGCGGGCGGCCGGCGGGCGCCCGCCCGGAGCTGCTGGGCCGGTTCGGCGCCTTCGTGGAGCTGCACGTCGAGCAGGGCCGCGCGCTCGTCGACGCGAACGCGGCGGTCGGGGTGGCCAGCGCGATCTGGCCGCACGGCCGCTGGCGTTTCGACGTGGTCGGCGAGGGCAACCACGCGGGTACGACCCGGATGGAAGATCGCCGCGACCCGATGCTCACCTACGCGTTCACGGTGTTGGCCGCGAACAAGGAGGCTCGGCTGCGCGGGGCGCACGCCACCGTGGGCCGGGTCGCCGTGGAACCCAACGCCACCAACGCCATCCCGTCGAAGGTGACCGGCTGGCTGGACGCCCGCGCCGCCGACCCGGAGACGCTGACCGGGCTGGTCGACGCGGTCCGGGCCAAGCTCGCCGAGCGGGCCGGCCGCGACGGTACGGAGGTGACCGTCACCGAGGAGTCGGTGACCCCGCTGGTCGCCTTCGACGAAGGCCTGGCCGGGCGTCTGGCCGCGCTGCTGGACGCGCCGGTGCTGCCCACCGGGGCGGGGCACGACGCCGGGGTGCTCGCGGGGCACCTGCCCACGGCGATGCTGTTCGTGCGCAACCCGACCGGGGTGTCGCACTCCCCCGCCGAGGCCGCGAGCGACGACGACTGCGCCGCCGGGGTGCGCGCGCTGGCCCGGGTGCTCAAGGAGCTGACATGCCACTGACCCGCTGGCTGGCCGAGCACGCCTGGCTCCCCGAGCACGCCGAACCCACGCCCGACGTGCTGATCGAGGTCGAGGACGGCCGGATCGGCGCGGTGACGCCGCTGACCCCCGGGAGCCGGCCGCCGTCGGGGGTCGACGTGTACGCCGACGCCGTGCCGCTGCCCGGCCTGACCCTGCCGGGCCTGGCCAACGTGCACTCGCACGCCTTCCACCGGGCCCTGCGCGGGCGTACCCACGGTGGGCGGGGTGACTTCTTCTCCTGGCGGGACCGGATGTACGCCGTCGCCGACCGGCTCGACCCGGACACCTACCTGGCGCTGGCCCGGGCGGTCTACGCCGAGATGGCGCTTGCGGGGATCACCGGCGTCGGCGAGTTCCACTACCTGCACCACCGCCCCGACGGCGGCGCGTACGACGACCCGAACGCGATGGGCGCGGCGCTGGTCGAGGCCGCCGCGCACGCCGGTGTCCGGCTCACTCTGCTGGACGCCTGCTACCTGAGCGCCGGAGTCGACGGCCGGCCGCTCGCCGGGCCGCAGCGGCGTTTCGGCGACGGCGACGCGGCCCGCTGGGCGCAGCGGGTGTCGGCGTTCCAGCCGACGGACTCCCACGTGCGGGTCGGCGCGGCCGTGCACTCGGTACGGGCGGTCCCCGCCGACCAACTCCGGACGGTCGCCGACTGGGCCCGTGACCGGCGGGCTCCGCTGCACGTGCACCTGTCCGAGCAGCCCGCCGAGAACGACGAGTGCCGGGCCGTGCACGGACGTACGCCCACCGCGCTGCTCGCGGACCACGGCGTGCTCGGGCCGGACACCACCGCCGTCCACGCCACCCACCCGACCAGCGCGGACCTGACCCTGCTCGCCGACAGCCGGACCGGCGTGTGCCTCTGCCCCACCACCGAGCGGGACCTCGCCGACGGCATCGGTCCGGCCCGCCGGATGGCCGACGCGGGAATCCGGCTGACCCTGGGCAGCGACAGCCACGCCGTGATCGACCTGTTCGAGGAGGCCCGCGCCGTGGAGCTGGACGAACGGCTGCGCACCCGTCGCCGCGGCCACTTCACCCCGGTCGACCTGCTCACCACGGCGACCGCCGCCGGGCACGCCGCGCTGGGGTGGGCCGACGCCGGACGCATCGCCGTCGGCGCCCGCGCCGACCTGGTGACGGTACGGCTCGACAGCGCCCGCACCGCAGGCGTGCCGCCGGTGGGGGCGTTCTTCGCGGCCGGCGCGGCCGACGTCGACCAGGTCGTGGTGGACGGCCGGGTGGTGGTGGCCGAGGGCCGGCACCTGAGCGTGGACGTACCGGCCGAGCTGGCGGCGTCGATCGAGGCGGTGATCCGCTCATGAGCGCTCTGCTTGTCGACAACATCGGGGAACTGGTCACCAACGGCGTCGGCGAGGACCCACTGGGCATCCGCCGCAAGGCGGCCGTGCTCGTCGAGGAGGGCCGGGTGGCCTGGGTCGGGCCATCCGCGTACGCGCCGGCCGCCGACCGGCGGATCGACGCGGGCGGGGCCGCCGTGCTGCCCGGCTTCGTGGACAGCCACGCGCACCTGGTCTTCGCCGGTGACCGGGCCGCCGAGTTCGCCGCCCGGATGGCCGGCGAGCCGTACACCGGCGGCGGCATCCGGACCACCGTCGGCGCGACCCGGGCCGCCACCGACGACGAGCTACGGGCCACCGTGCGCCGGCTGCGCGGGGAGGCGCTGCGCCAGGGCACCACGACCATGGAGATCAAGAGTGGGTACGGGCTGAGCGTCGCCGACGAGGCCCGCTCGCTGCGGATCGCCGCCGAGACCAGCACCGAGACCACCTTCCTCGGCGCGCACGTGGTCCCCGCCGAGTACGCCGACCGACCGGACGACTACGTCGGGCTGGTCTGCGGGCCGATGCTGGCCGCCGCCGCGCCGCACGCCAAGTGGATCGACGTGTTCTGCGAGCGGGGCGCCTTCGACGTCGACCACGCCCGCGCCATCCTGTCCTGCGGGCAGGCCGTCGGGCTCGGTGTGCGGCTGCACGCCAACCAGCTCGGTCCCGGCCCCGGTGTGCAGCTCGGGGTGGAGCTGGGCGCGGCCAGCGTCGACCACTGCACCCACCTCAGCGACGCCGACGTCGAGGCGCTGGCCGGCACGGTCCACGACGACGGGTCGGGCACCCGCACGGTGGCCACCCTGCTGCCCGGCGCCGAGTTCTCCACCCGCTCGCCGTACCCGGACGCGCGCCGACTGCTCGACGCGGGTGTCACCGTGGCCCTGGCGACGGACTGCAACCCCGGCTCGTCGTACACCTCGTCGATGCCCTTCTGCATCGCCCTCGCGGTCCGCGAGATGCGGATGACCCCGGCGGAGGCGGTCTGGGCCGCCACCGCCGGTGGCGCGCGGGCGCTGCGCCGCGACGACATCGGCGTGCTCACCCCCGGCGCGCGGGCCGACCTGGTCGTCCTGGACGCGCCGTCGTACCTGCACCTGGCCTACCGGCCTGGTGTCCCACTGATCTGCCAGGTAATACGCAACGGAGTGCCGCAATGACGCACGTGACCATCCAGCCCATCGGGATCACCGCCGACGACGTGCTCGCGGTGGCCCGCGGCACCGCCACGGTGGTCCTCGCCCCGGGCACCCGGGACGCGATGGCGACCAGCCGTGCGATCGTGGACGGGATCGAGGCCGCCGGACGACCGGTGTACGGCGTGTCGACCGGGTTCGGGGCGCTGGCGAACACCTTCGTCGCCCCCGAGCGGCGGGCAGAGCTGCAACACGCGCTGATCCGTTCGCACGCCGCCGGGGTGGGCGCCCCGATGCCGCGCGAGGTGGTGCGGGCCATGATGCTGTTGCGGGTACGCTCGCTCGCCCTGGGTCGCTCCGGGGTCCGGCCGCTGGTCGCCGAGGCGCTCGTCGACCTGCTCAACCACGACATCACCCCGTGGGTGCCGGAGCACGGTTCGCTGGGCGCGTCCGGCGATCTGGCGCCGCTCGCGCACTGCGCCCTGGTGCTGCTCGGTGAGGGCTGGGTCCTCGGCCCGGCCGGCGAGCGGCAGGACGCGGCCGACGTGCTGGCCGCCAACGGGCTCAAGCCGATCGAGCTGGCCGCCAAGGAGGGCCTGGCGCTGATCAACGGCACCGACGGCATGCTGGGGATGCTGCTGCTGGCCATCCACGACGCGGCGCACCTCTTCGCGATGGCCGACGTGACCGCCGCGCTCGCCATCGAGGCGATGCTCGGCTCGGAGCGGCCGTTCCTGCCCGAGTTGCACGCCATCCGACCGCACCCCGGCCAGGCCACGTCGGCGGCGAACATCCACCGGCTGTTGCAGGACTCGCGGGTCATGGACTCCCACCGCGACGACCTGGCCCACGCCGTGCAGGACGCGTACTCGATGCGCTGCGCGCCGCAGGTGGCCGGCGCGGCCCGGGACACCCTGGACTTCGTCCGCACGGTCGCGGCCCGGGAGTTGGTGTCCGTCGTGGACAACCCGGTGGTGCTGCCGGACGGGCGGGTCGAGTCGACCGGGAACTTCCACGGCGCGCCGCTGGGCTTCGCCGCCGACTTCCTCGCCATCGCTGCCGCGGAGGTCGGTGCGATCGCCGAGCGGCGGGTGGACCGGCTGCTGGACGTCACCCGCTCACGGGAGCTGCCGGCGTTCCTCTCCCCCGACGCGGGGGTCAACTCCGGGCTGATGATCGCCCAGTACACGGCGGCCGGGATCGTCGCGGAGAACCGTCGGCTCGCCGCCCCCGCGTCGGTGGACTCGCTGCCCACCAGCGGCATGCAGGAGGACCACGTCTCGATGGGCTGGGCGGCGGCCAAGAAGCTGCGCACCGTGCTGGACAACCTGACCAGCCTGCTCGCGGTCGAGTTGCTGGCCGGCGTACGCGGTCTGCAACTGCGCGCGCCGCTGGTGCCGTCGCCGGCCGGCCGGGCCGCCGTCGCCGCTCTCGGTCAGGCGGCCGGCGAACCCGGCCCGGACAGGTTCCTCGCCCCGGTGATGGAGGCGGCCCGCGCCGTCGTCGCCGGCCCCGAGCTGCGCGCCGCCATCGAGCGGGAGGTCGGCCCGCTGGGCTGACCTCCACGGGTCGCTGTCGTCCGCCGCCCGTCAGGCGGCGGGCGGCAGCGATGTCACGTACGCCCGTCAGGCGGCGGGCGGCAGCGATGTCACGTACGCCGGTCAGGCGGCGGGCGGCAGCACCTCACGCCCGTCAGGCGGCGGGCGGCAGCACCTCACGCCCGTCAGGCGGCGGGCGGCAGCACCTTGGCGACCAGCTTGGCCAGCTCCCGCAGCGCCTTGCCCCGGTGGCTGACCGCGTCCTTCTCGGCCGGGGTCAGCTCGGCGTTGGTGCGCTCCTGACCGTCGCCCAGGAAAATGGGGTCGTAGCCGAACCCGCCATCGCCACGCGGGGCGCGCAGCACCCGGCCGGGCTGCCGGCCGTCGACAAGGTGCTCCTTGCCGCCGGGCAGCACCAGCGCCACGGTGCAGACGAACGACGCCGTCCGGTGCTCGTCCGGCACGTCGGCGATCTGGTCCAGCACGAGCTGGAGGTTGGCTTGGTCGTCGCCGTGCTTACCGGCCCACCGGGCGCTGAACACGCCCGGCATTCCGTTCAGGGCGTCCACCGCGATCCCCGAGTCGTCGGCGATCGTCGGGAACCCGGTACGCCGGCGGCCCTCCCGCGCCTTGATCAGCGCGTTCTCACCGAAGGTGAGGCCAGTCTCCGGCAACTCCGGGTACTCCTCGACGTCGTCGAGGCCGAGCAGGGCGATCCGGTGCGCGCCGAGCGCGCCGTCCAGGATCCGCTGAAGCTCCACCAGCTTCTTGCGGTTACGCGTGGCCAGCAGGACCTTGTTCATGCTGAGAAACCTCTGTTCACGACTGCGGGGCTCGCAAGCTCACTGCTCGCGCCCACGTGAGTGCCTTGCGCTGGGCTTCGGCCAACTCGGCGCACCCGGCCACGGCCAGGTCGAGCAGGCTGTCGAGCTGGTCACGGGCGAACACGCCCGCCTCGCCGGTGCCCTGCACCTCGACGAAGTCGCCCGCGCCGGTGCACACCACGTTCATGTCCACCTCGGCGGCCACGTCCTCGGAGTAGCAGAGGTCCAAGCGTGCCTCACCGGCGATGATCCCGACGCTGACGGCGGCCACCGAGCGGTGCATCACCTTCTCCGGCTTGCCGACGAGGGCCTTACGGGCGGCCAGCCAGCCCACCGCGTCGTGCAGCGCGACGTACGCGCCGGTGATCGCGGCGGTCCGCGTACCGCCGTCGGCCTGGAGCACGTCGCAGTCGAGCACGATCGAGTTCTCGCCGAGGGCCTTGAGGTCGATGCTGGCCCGTAGGCTGCGGCCGATCAGGCGGGAGATCTCGTGGGTACGCCCACCGACGCGGCCCTTGACGCTCTCCCGGTCGGAGCGGGTGTTGGTGGCCCGGGGCAGCATCGCGTACTCGGCGGTCACCCAGCCGAGCCCGGAGCCCTTGCGCCAGCGGGGCACCCCTTCGGTGACGCTCGCCGTGCAGAGCACCCGGGTGCCGCCGAACTCGACGAGCACCGAGCCCTCCGGATGGGTGCTCCAGCCACGGGTCAGGGTCACCGGTCGAAGTTGAGAGGGCCCTCGCCCGTCAGGTCGCGCCATGCCTGCACCCTATGCGGTGCGGCGATCCACCTCGCCCCGGGTGTCCCGCGGCACGTCCACGCCGTGTGCCTCGACGAACCCGGCGACCGCCGCCGGCCCGCCGTTGACGTCCGGCGGGAACGACTCGGTCACGATGGCGATCCGCATGTCCACACCATGCGGGTGTCACGGGCGCGTCAGGCGACCGCCCGCTGACCGGCCGGCGAACAGTACGGCACAACACCGGGCCATCGACGACGCCCGCGACGGGCGCGGGTGGCCGCGACGCGGTCAGACGTCGTAGCTGGCGCCCGCCCGGACCACCTCGAGTGGCCCGGAATACGCGGTGGCAGCCGACTCCAGCGTGTGCGCCTCGCTGCCCCAGGCGGCGACCAGGTGGGTGAGCAGCAGCCGACCCACCGCTGCCTTGGTCGCCGTCTCACCCGCCTCCCGCCCGGTCAGGTGCAGATCCGGAGGATTGTCCGCGCCGTCGAGGTAGCTGGCCTCGCACAGGAACACGTCGGCGCTCTGGGCCAGCCGCAGCAACGCGTCGCAGGGAGCGGTGTCCGACGAGTAGCACAACGACCGACCACCGTGCTCCAGCCGCACGCCGTACGTCTCGACGGGGTGGTTGACCCGGTCGACGGTGACCGTGAACGGCCCGATCGGGAACGTGCCCGGCTGGAGGGCGTAGAACTGGTAGACGTCGTCCACCGTGCCGTCGTCGCCGTAGGCGGCGCTCAGCCGGTCCGGGGCGCCCGAGGGCGCGTACACCGGCAACGGCGGATAGGGGCCGTCCGGGGCGTACCGGCGGACCACCACGTACGAGACGGCGTCGAGGATGTGGTCACAGTGCAGGTGGGTCAGCAGGATCGCGTCCGGGGCGTGCAGCCCCACGTACCGCTGGAGGCTGGACAACGACCCCGAACCGAAGTCGACCAGGAGACGGAAACCGTCTGCCTCGACGAGGTAGGCGGAGCACGGTGACTCGGGGCCGGGGAAGCTGCCGGCACACCCAAGGACGGTCAGTCGCATCGGGTTTTCTCACTGTCACTGTCAGTAGTATCCCTGCCGGCGGTCGTACCGGCCATGGTCTCTACCGACGCGTACGCCACGCTGCGCAGCCTACGCTGGGGTACCCACGGACAAGAATCATCCGTTGGAAGTTGTCACGAACGTGACACCTGCTCACAGCGAGCCGGACGCGGAACGGGCCATCGACGCGTACGCCGACGGCCCGTTCGCCACAGACCTCGCGATCAGGCCCAGAGCTGACCCTCCAACGCGTCCTCGGCATCCGCGAGGGTGCCCCCGTACGCGCCGGTGGACAGGTATTTCCAGCCACCGTCGCAGACCACGAACGCCACGTCGGCCCGCCGGCCGTCGCGGACCGCCTCGTGGGCCACCGCGAGCGCGGCGTGCAGGATCGCGCCGGTGGAGAACCCCGCGAAGATGCCCTCCACCTCGACGAGCTGACGGGTACGCAGCACCGCGTCCCGCGTGCCGACCGAGAAACGCCGGGACAGGACCGAGGCGTCGTACAGCTCCGGCACGTACCCCTCGTCGATGTTGCGCAGCCCGTAGACCAGCTCGCCGTAGCGCGGCTCGGCCGCCACGACCTGGATGCCCTCGACCTTCTCGCGCAGGTAGCGTCCGGTGCCCATCAGGGTGCCGGTGGTGCCCAGCCCGGCCACGAAGTGCGTGATGGTGGGCAGGTCGTGCAGCAGCTCCGGGCCGGTCGTCTCGTAGTGTGCCCGCGCGTTGGCCTCGTTGCCGTACTGGTAGAGCATCACCCAGTCCGGGTGGTCGGCGGCGATCTGCTTGGCCGTCGCGACGGCCTGGTTGGAGCCGCCCGCCGCCTCCGAGAAGATGATCTCCGCCCCGTACATGCGGAGCAGTTGGACCCGCTCGGTGGAGACGTTCTCGGGCATCACGCAGACCAGCCGGTACCCGCGCAGCTTGGCCACCATGGCCAGCGAGATACCGGTGTTGCCGCTGGTCGGCTCCAGGATGGTGTCACCCGCCCGGAGCCGGCCGGCCTCCTCCGCCGCGCGGACCATGAACAGCGCCGCGCGATCCTTGATGCTGCCCGTGGGGTTCCGGTCCTCCAGCTTGGCCCAGAGCCGCACCGGCGGAGCGCCGTCGGGCACGGTCGGGGAGAGCCGGGGCAGACCGACGAGCGGCGTACCCCCACAGGCATCGAGCAGGCTGTCGTACCGCGCCATGGCGGCCGCCCTCAGCGGGCGGCGACGGCGGTCGCGGCGCTGGGCGAACTGATCGCCGCCCGCGCGGCACTGTGCGAACTGATCGCCGCTGCCGCGGCGAAGCCGAACGCGCCGCCGGCCACGGCCGGCAGGATGGTGACGCTGTCACCGTCGGTGAGCTTCGCGTCGAGCGCGCCGAGGAAGCGGACGTCCTCGTCGTTGACGTAGACGTTCACGAAGCGGTGCAGTACGCCGGCGTCGGTGACCAGCCGGCCACGCAGCCCGGCGTGCCGGGAGTCCAGGTCGGTGAGCAGGTCGCCCAGCGTGTCGCCGGCGCCCTCGACGACCTTGGCGCCGCCGGTGTAGCTACGCAGGATGGTGGGGATGCGAACCTCGATGGCCATGATGTCGTGCTCCTTGATCGGGTGTGCCAACGGTGACGGGAAGAAACGGGTGCGGACGCTGACGGGTCAGCGTCCGGAACACTCGTAGTCGACCGTCGCCGGGCTCTGCCCGAACATGTAGGACTGCACGGCGTGCGGGTCGACCCCGGCCTCCACGATCTGGACCGGCTCCTCGGTCACCACGCCGTCGACGATCCGGAACGACCGGATCTCCTCCGAGTCGGGCTCGCGAGTCGAGACGAGCAGGTAGTGCGCGCCCGGCTCGCCGGCGAAGGAGACATCCGTCCGGGACGGGTACGCCTCGGTCGCGGTGTGCGAGTGGTAGATGACAACTGGCTCCTCGTCCCGGTCGTCCATCTCCCGCCACACGCGCAGGTGCTCCATCGAGTCGAACTCGTAGAAGGTCATGGACCGCGCGGCGTTGTCCATCGGGATGCGCCGGGTCGGGGTGTCGCTGCCGACGGCACCGGCGACGACGCCGCACGCCTCGTCGGGGTGGTCCCGGCGGGCGTGGGCGACGATCGCGTCGATGATCGACCGGTCGATGCTCAGCACGTGCACCAGCCTAACGCCTACCGCGCGGGCCCTGAAGTGGTGCGGGTCACGCCTAGTCGATCAAGGCGTTGAGCAGGGACTCCTGGAGATACCCGAGATATGCGTAGACCGACAGCTGGAACACCCGGCTGGAGCCCGGGTCCTCGGTCACCGCGTCGTCCAGCTCTTCACCCAGGTCAGTGCCGTCCTTGATCTCCAGCCGGACGCCCATCGCCAGGCGCGCGTCGTTGAGCGCCCGCAGCCACGCCTCGGCTGCCTCGGCGTCCAACCGCACCTCTCCGCCAGCCTCGTCGGGCAGCGCGGCCAGGATGGCCCCAGCCTGGTCGATCTTCGCGGTCTTCAGGTCGCCCTCGGTGTAGCGGCGGAACTCCGCGGCGCTGGCCGCGTCCTCGGGGTACGCCGCCGGAAACAGCCGGTCGACGACCGGGTCGGTGTGGTCGAACCCGTCGGTGAGCAGACCGACCACCTCGGAGGCCACCTTGCGCAGTACCCGCACCTCGTCAACGGCGAAGGTGGCGACGTAGCGGCCCGCCTGCCGCCGGAACATGCTCACGATTCCTGCCCGGTTCGCGACTGCGGGGCTCGCAGGCCCGGCTCACTCCTCGCGCTCACGATTCCTGCCCGGTTCGCGACTGCGGGGCTCGCAGGCCCGGCTCACTCCTCGCGCTCACGAGCGATCCACGGTTGCCCACAGCCCGTACGCGTGCAACTGCGACGCGTCGTGCTCCATGCGCTCGCGGGCGCCCGTGGAGACCACGGCACGGCCCTTGTGGTGCACGTCCAACATGAGCTGCTCCGCCCTCTCCCGGCTGTAGCCGAACAGCTTCTGGAAGACCCAGGTCACGTACGTCATCAGGTTGACCGGGTCGTCCCACACAATCGTCACCCATTGCCGGTCGGGCGCCGGCACCTCGTCAGTGGCCGGCGTCTCGACCGGTGCAACCTGTGGAGCCGCCATGCCCCCCATCGTGCCACCGGTTTCCCGGAACCGAGGAACCGGAACGCCGGACGAGCACGGATCGCCCGCCGCGAAGCCGCCTCGCACCTCGTCGGATGCGAGGCGCAAAACGGGGTCGAGCCACACGACGGTCACGCGTCAGGCGAGCAGGATGCCGTGGTCGACCGCATCGGACAGCACCACGTGCAGCGAGAGGCGGATCACCTCGAAGCGCCGGGAGATCTCGCGGGAAAGCTCCAACTCGACCTCCCGCAGCGCCCGCTGGGACCAGGCCCGCGCCGCGCTGTGGTCGTCGTTACCGGGGGTACGCCACTGCTGCCAGCACCCGCCGGAGAGCGCCACCGCCACCGGCGGAAGCACCTCGTCACGGGCCGCGGTTGGATAGCCGGCGAGCGCGTCGATCGCCTCGGCGCCAGTCAGCCCGGCGACACCCGCCGTACTGGTGACCAGCAGGACCCGGTCCAGGTCACGTCCGGCGCGGTGGTCGGCCAGGCCGTACTGCACGGCGGTGACGATCCGACGGCGCACTCCCTCCGCCGGCGCCGCGCCGAGCACCTGGGCGGTAGCGTCGGACACGATGCCCCGCAACGCCTGGTCGCACTGGGCGGTGGCCAGCAGCGACAGTGCCGCCATCTCCCGGTCGAGCAGATCCGGCAGTCCGGCGCAGCCGACCCCGAAGACGATCTCCTGGACGGCCCGCAGATGGATGTTCGCCAGTTCCAGGGCGAGGTGCTGGCGAATCCGCTGGGCGCACGAGCGGGTCTGCCGGTCGAGCCGCTCGGACCAGTCTCCCGGGTCGGCGGCCACCGTCACGCGGTCGTGCTGACCCGGGAGCACCGGTGGCTCGGCACTGGCCCGCTGCAAACCCTCCGTCGCGGACCAGCCCACCAGCGCCCGGCGCAGGTCGGCGGCGGCCTCGGCGCCGTCGACAGGGAACCAGCGCGCACCGGCCAGGGAGGGCACGGCAGCCAGCAACGCCGCCCGGTGCGCCTCGACGGTCACCGCGACGGAATCCACGTCCCCGGGCTGACCAGCCGCCGGCGGAACGGACGCCCCCGTGTCGTCCGTCGCCACGCCGTCGGCCACCGGCGCCCAACCGGCCGTTCCGGGCGTGACCGCGAAGACGACCTCCACCGGGGCCGCGGCCACCTCGGCGAGCAGGTTCAGCTCCTGGGCGGTGAACGCCTGGTCGGCCGCGATCACGAAGAGCAGCGCACCGGCCCGGCCGACGGCGTCGCGCAGCACCCGGACGCCGGCCACCCCGAGCGCGCCGGTGTCCGGCGTGTCGATCAGGGTGAAGTGGCGCAGCAGCGGCTCGGGGACGCTCAGCTCGACCCGCCGTGGCGGGCGGGCCAGCGCCGGGCCGGCCGCGTCCCGGTCGGCGCCGTACGAGTGCGGCTGGCGGTAGCCCGGGACGAACGCCGCCCGCGTCGGCACCTTGGCGTGCCGGACCACCAGCCAACTGCCCGCCGGCACGGTGAGCATCACCGGGTCGAGACCGACGAGGGTGGCGAGCACAGCACGCCGGTCGGCGCCGGCGGGACCGACGGCGACCACGCCGAGCGGCTCGTCCGCCCGGGGATCGGGCACGTCGAGCTCGGTGGGCAGCGGGCCGCAGCTCGGCAGGTCGGCTGAGCCGGCCATGTCGCCGGACGAGTCGAGCGAGGGGAGAGGGCCCTGCTGCATCGGGTGGCCTCCCGGGGCTGGCGGCCGGCGCGCCGGTCGCATGGAAATTCCGGTGACATCACCCGGATGCCCGAAGAGTACGTCGGGCCGGCCGACCAGGCGGAACACCGCGCATACTCACCGGTAATTGTGCGACTACTCAACTTCAGTGCGTGACGATGCGGGCGCGGACGGAATTCGATGGATATGCTGCGCGGATGAGTCGATGGACGTTCGTCGGCCGGACCGATGAACTCAACCGCCTGCTGGCGGCGGTTACCGACGAGGCCGGCCGAGGGCTCTTCTTCAGCGGCAGCGCCGGCATCGGCAAGAGCAGGTTGTTGCGCGAGGGCGTCAACGCGCTGCCCACCGACCGGTACGCCATCTGGTCCATCGCCGCCAGCGCCACCACGGCGGCCCTGCCGTTCGGTGGGCTGGTGCAGGTCCTCCCGGCGGAACAGCCGCAGGGCCTCTCCCCCGCCGGCATCCTGCGTTGGGCGTTGGGCGTCCTGCAGCAGCAGGCCGCCGGCCGACGGATCGTGCTCGCCATCGACGACGCGCACCTGCTCGACCCGCCCTCCGCCGCGCTGGTGCACCTGGTCGCCCGCGCCGACAACGCCACAGTCGTGGGCACCCTCCGCGACGGCGAGCAGATCCCGCTGCCGATCCGTGCACTCTGGACCGACGACCTGGTCGAGCACGTCGAGCTGACCCCGATGCCACCGTCGGAGACCGCCGGCCTGCTGGCCGCGATCCTGGGCGGCCCCGTGGACGCCGGCTCCGCCGACCGGCTCGGCCGACTGTCGGCCGGCAACCCACTGCTGCTGCGTGAGCTGGTGCACGCCGCCAACGGCAGCGAGGAGCTGAAGCGCACCTACGGGATCTGGAAATGGACCGGGCGGCTGGAGCTGGCGCCCAGCCTCACCGAGCTGATCGACACCCGCGTCGGGCAGCTCACCGACGGCGTCCGCACGGTCGTCGAGCTGGTCGCCTTCGGAGAGCCACTCGGGCTGAGCCTGCTCAACCAGGCCGCCGAGCAGTCCGATGTGGAGTTCGCCGAGGAGCGCGGGCTGATCGCCGTCGTCCAGCACGACCGGCGGACCAACGTACGCCTGGCGCACCCGCTCTACGGCGAGGTGATGCGTCGCCGTTGCCCGGTCAGCCGCACCCGACGCCTGCAGGCGCACCTCGCCGAGCTGCTGGAGCAGGTCGGCAAGCGGCGTCGCGACGACCTGCTGCGGGTGGCGGTGTGGCGACTCGACTCGGGCACCGCACAGGACGCCGCCCTGCTCGTGGACGCGGCGATGCAGGCGTTCACCCGCTACGACGTACCGTTGGCGACCCGGCTGGCCCGGGCCGCGCTGCACGCCGACGGCGGCTCGGACGCGGCGGAGCTGCTGGCCACCATCCTGATGTTCGCCGACCAACCGGACGAGGCGCTCACCGTCCTCGACGCGGTGGCCCTGGAGCCCGGCGACGAGCGTCGCCTCTGCCGGTGGCTGACCGCCCGCGGCATGGTCAGCTACTGGGGGCTCAGTCGGGAGTCCACGGTGGAGGAGATCGCGAGCCGGGTCGAGCAGCTCGGCGACTCCGCCGACCGCGCGCGGGCGCACGCCTTCGAGGCGATCATGCGGCTGCACCGGCTCGACACGGCCACCGCCGTGCGGCTCAGCCAGACCGTGCTCGACCGGCCCGCGGCCAGCATCGCCGCCCGCGAGCTGGCCCGCAGCACCATCGCGTACGTCCAGGCCGCCGAGGGTCAGCTCACGCGCAGCGGCGCGGCCATCGCCCAGGTGCACTCCGCCGCGGCCAGCTGGCGCACCGACATGCCGTACCTGCAACTGGCCCTCGAGCTGGCCCGCGGCACCCGGCTCATGCTCACCGGCGACCTCTTCGGGATCGACGCGATCGTGGCCGACGAGTTCGCCGACCTCGCTGGCGCGGGTGACTTCCGGCTCGGCACCGGATACCTGGCGATCCTCGCGGCGTACGCCGCACGGCTGCGAGGGCAGAGCGACGCGGCGATGCGTACCTCGTTGGGCGCCTGCGCGGTGCTGGCGACCAGCCGGGTCTACGCCGGCCTGGCCCAGTCCGAGCGGGCCCAGGCGGCGGCGCTGCGCGGCGACGCGGAGCAGGCCACCGAGGCGATGGCCGAGGCCGACCGCACCCACGCGTCGAGCATGGCGGTGCTCTACCCGTGGCTGGAACAGGCCCGCGGCGCGGTGCTGGCCGCGTCGGGTGACCTGCCGGGCGCGGTGAAGCAGCTCAGCGATCTGGCCGATCGGCTGCGCGCGGACGGCTTCGCCGGGCACGAGGTGCACGTCCTGCACGACCTGGTCCGACTGGAGCAGGCCGGTGCGCCGGTCGGCCCCACCTGCTCCGACGGCGGTCGGCGCACCGTCGCGCAGCGCCTCGCCGAACTGTCCGAACAGGTGGATGGCGTGCTCCCGCCGCTGCTGGCGCGGCACGCCCGGGCCGCGGTGACCGACTCGGCCCCGGATCTGTTGTCGGTCGCCGACGACTACGCCGCGCTGGAGTTGACCGTGTACGCCGCCGAGGCCACCGCCCAGGCCCTGCAGCGGCTGCGCCAGCAGCACTCGGTGGCCGCCGGCGAGGCACGCGAACGGCTGGCCGGGTTGCTCGGGCGGTGCGACCTGATCCGGACACCGGCGCTACGGGCCGGAGCGCCAGTGCTGACCGAACGCGAGTGGCAGGTGGCGCGCCTCGCCGCCCACGGCGCGACCAGCAAGGCCATCGCGGAGCGGCTGTACCTCTCCGCCCGCACCGTGGAGAACCACCTGCAGAGGATCTACACCAAGCTCGGCGTGACCGGCCGGACCGAGTTGTGGGCCGCCCTGCGGTCGATCCCGGGCCACGACGGCGGCGACTCGGGCTGAACCTTAGGCTGGGGCGGTGAGCACCCTCCGCCCCGCGCTGCTGACCGACCACTACGAGCTGACCATGGTCAGTGCGGCACTCAAGGACGGCACCGCCGACCGCCGCTGCGTCTTCGAGGTGTTCAGCCGCCGGCTGCCCAGTGGCCGGCGGTACGGCGTCGTCGCCGGCACCGCCCGGCTGATCGAGCTGATCCGCGACTTCCGTTTCGACCCGGCCGAGGTCGACTTCCTGCGCCGCACCGGGGTGGTCGACGAGGCGGCGGCAGCCTGGCTCACCAACTACCAATTCACCGGTGACATCGACGGGTACGCCGAGGGTGACCTGTTCTTTCCCGGTTCGCCGATCCTGACGGTCTCCGGCGGTTTCGCCGAGTGCGTGGTGCTGGAGACGGTGGCGCTGTCCGTCCTCAACCACGACTGCGCGGTGGCGGCCGCGGCGGCGCGGATGGTCACCGCCGCCCGGGGCCGGGCGCTGATCGAGATGGGGTCGCGCCGGGCACACGAGGAGGCGGCCGTGGCGGCGGCGCGAGCCGCGTACCTGGCCGGTTTCCGGTACACCTCCAACCTCGCCGCCGGCGAGCGCTACGGCATCCCCACGGCGGGCACGGCGGCGCACGCGTTCACCCTGCTGCACGACGACGAGCGGGCGGCGTTCGCCTCGCAGGTCGCCACGCTGGGCAGGGACACCACGCTGCTGGTCGACACGTACGACATCTCGCAGGGCATCCGTAACGCGATCGCGGTGGCCGGGCCGGAGCTGCGGGCGGTCCGGATCGACTCGGGTGACCTGGCGGTGATCGCGCAGCAGTCCCGGGAACTGCTCGACTCCCTGGGCGCCACCGAGACCAAGATCATCGTGTCGGGCGACCTGGACGAGTACTCGATCGCCGCCCTGGCCGCCGAGCCGGTCGACATGTACGGCGCGGGCACGGCCGTGGTCACCGGCTCCGGGGCGCCCACCGCGGGGCTGGTCTACAAGCTCGTCGAGGTCGACGGTCGGCCGGTGGTGAAGCGCTCCGAGCACAAGGCCACCATCGGAGGGCGCAAGGTCGCGGTCCGGCGGCACAAGCCGACCGGCACCGCCACCGAAGAGATCATCGTCCCGCAGGGCGTGCCGGACCGGCAGGCCAACGACCGGATGCTCCAGCGCTCGTACGTGATCGACGGCGAGGCCGTGGGCCTGCCCACGCTCGACGAGTCCCGGGAGCACCTGCGCGAGTGCCTCATCTCCATCCCGTGGGAAGGGCTGAAGCTCTCCGCCGGTGACCCCGCTGTGCCGGTCACCGTCGTACCCGCCGGCTGAGCCCGCCCACCGATCCGACCTCGAAGGGACCCCCGATGGCCAACGCTCTGATCATCGTGGACGTGCAGAACGACTTCTGTGAGGGCGGCTCACTGGCCGTCCCGGGCGGTGCCGGGGTGGCCGCCGGGATCTCCCGGCTGCTCGCCACGGAGCCGGACCGGTGGCAGCACGTGGTCGCCACGAAGGACTACCACATCGATCCGGGCGCGCACTTCGGCGACCCGCCGGACTTCGTGGAGTCGTGGCCCCGGCACTGCGTGGTCGGCACCAGCGGCTCGGAGTTCCACCCGGAGCTGGAGACCGGCCTGGTCGAGGCGATCTTCCACAAGGGCGAGCACGCCGCCGCGTACTCCGGCTTCGAGGGGCACACCGACGACGGCGAGTGCCTGGCCGACTGGCTGCGGCGGCACCACGTGGACCGGGTCGACGTGGTCGGCATCGCCACCGACCACTGCGTCCGCGCCACCGCGCTGGACGCCGCCCGCGAGGGCTTCGCCACCACGGTCCTGCTGGAGCTGACCGCCGCGGTCGCTCCGGAGACCACCGACGTGGCGCTGCGCGCGATGGACGGCGCCGGAGTGGTAGTGCACGGAGAGCCTGTGATCAGGGCCGCATAAAGCCTGTGATCAGGGCCGCATGAGGCGGTAATTGGTTGGCCAACGGTCCGCCATCCGTCGAAGATGTCGCCGGAGGTACGGACCAACGTGAACATCAAGCCTTACCGGACAGCGCTCGCCCTGCCCGGCCTGCGGTCGCTGCTGCTGGTCGCCGTCCTCGCGCGCATCCCGCTCACGGCCACCGGGGTCACGCTGACCTTCCACGTGGTGCTCGACCTCGATCGGGGTTACGGCGCGGCAGGCCTGGTGGGCGCCGCCATCACGGTGGGCGCGGCGATCGGCGGGCCACTGCTCGGCCGTCTGGTCGACCGACGCGGCCTGCGTCCGGTACTGGTGCTCACCGGGATCGCCGAGGCGGTGTTCTGGACCACCGCGCCCTCGTTGGCGTACCCGCTGCTGTTGCCGGCCGCCTTCGTGGCCGGCTCGCTGGCTTTGCCCATCTTCTCGGTGGTCCGTCAGTCGATCGCGGCGCTGGTCCCGGAAGATCAACGGCGGCCGGCGTACGCGTTGGACTCCATGTCTCTCGAGCTGTCCTTCATGATCGGCCCGGCGCTGGCGGTGGCCCTGGTCACCGCGATCTCGGCGCAGACCACCATGTATCTCGTCGGTGGCGGCATTGTGGCCGCGGGGATCGCCCTGTGGTTGCTGAACCCGCCGATCCGTGGCGCCGCCGAGCCCGTCGGCCCGCGACGCCAGGTGCCCCGCCGGGAGTGGCTGACGCCCCGGCTGCTCGCCGTACTGGCGGTCAGCACCGCCGCAACCCTCGTGCTCGGGGGTACCGACGTGGCGGTGGTCGCCGTCCTGCGGGCCAGCGGCGAGGCCGGCTGGACCGGTGCCGTGCTGGCCGGTTGGGCGATCGCCTCCCTGGTCGGCGGCTTCGCCTACGGGGCGGTGCACCGCGCGCTCTCCCCGCTGACCCTGACCGCCGCGCTCGCGCTCTGCACCATCCCGGTCGGGCTGGGCGGCGCACACTGGTGGCTACTCTGGCTGGCGCTGATCCCGGCCGGCGCGCTCTGCGCGCCGACCATCGCGGCCTCCGCCGACGCCGTCAGCCGACTCGCACCGGCCGAGGTACGCGGTGAGGCGATGGGCCTGCACGGCTCGGCCGTCACCGTCGGCATCGCGGTCGGCGCACCGCTCGCCGGCGCGGTGATCGACGCCAGCGCGCCGCTGTGGGGCTTCGTGGTGACCGGGGCGCTCGGCGCTCTGGTCACCCTGGCCGTACTCCCCATCGAGCTACGCCGCCGTCGCAACGCCACCGAGGTGACCTCGCCGCCGGTCGAGGCCGACCTCACCTCCGCCATCCACTGACGGCCAACCGGGCGGACCAGACCCCGCCTGTTGACTGCTTGCCAGCCCGCCCGCCGACCGACTCCGTGGTCAGCTCTGACCGGCTCGCCCAGCCCGGCCGACATGACGCCGGTGGGTGCTCTACCTCTGAGAGACTGTCGGGTAACTGGGTGGGGGCGGAACGTCACGCCGAGACACGTCGATGGAAGGTCCTCGACAAAT
>NZ_JBNCKT010000078.1:0-27757 GCF_049841675.1 Micromonospora sp. DT4 | reverse complement strand
CCATCGACATCGCCACCATCAAGATCTGGCTCCGCGACCTCGCCCGCGAAACCTGATCCACAAGACACGGCCTAGCGCGGACGGCGGCGAGCCGTCAGGATCGCTGCGTGGGTGGCAACCTCTCCGCCGTCGTCGGTGTCGTCTCGCTGGTCACCGCGCTGACCGCAGCTCTGCTGGCAGTGCTGCGACTGCGCGCTCGGCGCGGCATCGCCACCGCCACCCAGCGGGCCACCTACGAGGTGCTGCACACCGCCGGACTGGCCGCCGAGCCGCTGCGGGCGGGGCTGAGCGCGGCGGGGGCGGCGAAGGCCGTACGCCATCTGCGGGCCCTGGTGGGCGCGGTCGGGCTGGCGCTCACGGACGCCGACGAGGTGCTCGCCCTCGACGGACGCGGCACGCATCACGGCGAGCAACTGCTCGCGGCGGCCCAGCGGTCGATCACCTCCGGGCGCTCGACCGTGCTCGGGGAGTCCGACCTGCGTTGCGATCGGGTGGACTGCCCGATCCGGGGTGCGGTGATCGCGCCCCTGCACGGCGCCGACGCCCGGGTGGTCGGGGCGCTGGTCGCGATCGCCGACAACGTGCCGGCGCCCGGGCTGGTGCAGGCCACCCTGGAGACCGCGCACTGGGCCGGCAACCAGCTCGCCCTGGCCGAGCTGGACTCCTCCCGGGAGCGCCTGGCGCGGGCCGAAATCCGGGCGTTGCGGGCGCAGATCAGCCCGCACTTCATCTACAACGCGTTGACCGCGATCGGCTCGTTCGTCCGCACCGATCCGGAGCGCGCCCGGGAGTTGATCCTGGAGTTCGCGGAGTTCACCAGGTACTCGTTCCGGGCGCACGGGGAGTTCACCACCCTCGCCGAGGAGCTGCGGTCGATCGACCGGTACCTGACGATCGAGCGGGCCCGCTTCGGCGACCGGTTGCAGGTGCGGTTGCAGATCGCACCGGAGGTGCTGCCGGTGACGCTGCCGTTCCTGTGTCTCCAGCCGCTGGTGGAGAACGCCGTCCGGCACGGGTTGTCCCGCAAGCCGGGCACGGGCATGGTGAGCATCGAGGCCCGGGACGCGGGCGCCGAATGCCACATCACGGTGGAGGACGACGGGGTGGGAATGGATCCGACCGCGCTGACCGCCGGCATCGCCGAGCTGGCCCGCAGCACCGGCGACCCGGGTGACGACACGGGCCAGCACGTCGGCCTCTCGAACGTCGACGAGCGGCTGCGCTCGGTCTTCGGTGACCGGTTCGGTCTGGTCGTCGAGACCGGGCTGGGGTCGGGCACCCGGGTGAGCGTGCGGGTGCCGAAGTTCCACCCGGGCGTACGGGCCGGCTCGTGACCACCGGGTTCCTCCGGGTGCTGGCGGTGGACGACGAGCCGCCCGCGCTCGACGAGTTGGCGTACCACCTGCGGGCCGACCCCCGGGTGGCCCGCCTGCACACCGCCGGGGATGCCACCGAGGCGCTGCGACTGCTCCGCGACGGTGACGTGGACGTGGTCTTCCTGGACATCCGGATGCCCGGCCTGGACGGCATGGAGCTGGCCCGGGTGCTGCGACGGTTCGCCCGGCCACCCGCGATCGTCTTCGTCACCGCGTACGACGATGGCGCGGTGGACGCCTTCGACCTGGGCGCCACGGACTACGTGCGCAAACCGGTACGCGCCGAACGGCTGGCCGAGTCGCTGCGGCGGGTGATCGGGTCGCGGGTGGTGCCGTCGCATCCGGCGGCGCTGGCCCGGGCCGAGGAGGACCCGACGATCCCCATCGAGCTGGCCGGTACGACCCGCATGCTGCCCCGCTCGGCGGTGCGGTGGGTGGAGGCGCAGGGGGACTACGCCCGGCTGCACACTGCCGAGGGGTCGCACCTGGTGCGGGTCTCACTGGCCACACTCGCCGAGCGGTGGGGGGATGCCGGCTTCGTCCGGGTGCACCGGTCGTACCTGGTGCGGTTGAAGTTGATCGCGGAGCTGCGCCTGGTGAACTCCGGCTACGTGGTGGTGGTCGACTCCACCGAGTTGCCGGTGAGCCGGCGGCACACCCGGGAGCTGAAGGACAAGCTGGTCAGGGCGGCGAAGCAGGACTGGAGTCGCTGAGGCGGGAAGACCCCCGACTCTCCCGTACGTTGCACGGTAGCCGATGCGACATCCGGGAGGCCGGCCGTGCCGCTCAGAAGATGTCGGCCGGCGCGAAGGCGAGGGGAAACGGCTGATCGGCGCGGTGCACCTCACCGGCTGCCAGCACGATCTGTTCGCGGTAACCGCCCGGGCCGTTCACGAGCACCGTCAAGGTCTGCTTACGCGGCTCCACCAACCAGTACAGCGGGATACCGGCGGCTGCGTACTCGTGTCGTTTGAGCACCAGGTCACGGCCCGTGTTGCTCGGTGAGATGACCTCGACGACGAGGAGCACGTCGCCCGGTGCCAGCGCCGCCCCACCGCGGTCCATCGCACTCTCGTACGCGACGAAGAGATCCGGGACGAAGTACGACGAACGTTTCGCGCTGACCCCGATGTCCTGGCCGACGATCAGGCCAGCCGGTGCCTGCCGGTCGAGCACTCGGCGGAGGCGGTTGGCGACCGCGCCGTGGAAGACATCCGCGTGGGGGGACACGTGCAGACTCCCGTCAAAGATCTCGTAGACCTGGTTGTCCTCGGGGAGGCCCTGGAGATCGTCCACCGTCCAGGCGTCACCCCGGCCGGGCCGGGCAGGATTGGTCACCGTCACACCTCCTTTCTACCGGTCCACCCTGACAGCTCGGTCGGTCGTCCACAACGAGCCGTGGACGTTCGGTGAGGCCAGATGCCCTGTCCACCGGGTTATCCACAGGCCCACGACGTTCTCCACAGGTTATTCACAATGCCACCCACTGGTCTCCACGGTGGCTCCCTACAGTCAGACCCCATGAAGGAACGCCGCGTCCTCGTCGTCGAGGACGAACGCACCATCGCCGAGTCGGTCGCCGCCCGACTCCGCGCCGAGGGTTTCCTCGTGGAGATCGCCACGGACGGGCCCGGCGCGGTCGAGCGCTTCCGGACCGGGCAGCCCGATCTCGTCGTCCTCGACGTGATGCTGCCCGGCTTCGACGGCCTGGAGGTGTGCCGGCGCATCCAGGCCGTCCGGCCGGTGCCGGTGCTGATGCTCACCGCCCGCGACGACGAGACGGATCTGCTCGTCGGGCTCGCGGTCGGCGCGGACGACTACCTCACCAAGCCGTTCTCGATGCGGGAGCTGGCGGCGCGCGTACACGTGCTGCTGCGTCGGATGGAACGGGCCGCGACTCCCGCACCACCCGCCATCCGCCTCGGCGACATCGAGATCTACGAAGCCGAGCGTCGGGTACGGCGGGCCGGCGCGGACGTGCACCTCACACCGACCGAGTTCGACCTCCTGCTGCACCTCGCCAGTCGGCCCCGGACGGTCCTACCCCGGGAGCGGCTCCTCGCCGATGTCTGGGGTTGGGCCGACGGCACCGGAACCCGCACCGTGGACAGCCACATCAAGGCGCTGCGCCGCAAGCTCGGTGCCGACCTGATCCGGACCGTCCACGGCGTCGGGTACGCCCTGGAGGTGCCCTCGTGAGTGCCCGCCTGGTGGACTGGCTGGGCCGGGTGCTTCCCCGTCCCCTGGACCCGGTCCGCTCGATGAAGATGAAGCTCGGCGTGCTGCTGGTCGCCTCCTGGGCCGTTGCCATCGGCTACTTCTGGTACGGCATCGGCTGGCTGCCACCGGGCACGGCGATCACCGCCATCTGCATCGCGCTGGTCACCTCGCAGGTGCTCGCCCACGGGATGACCTCGCCGCTGCGCGAGATGACGGCGGCCGCCGGGGCGATGGCCCGCGGCGACTACACCCGTCGGGTACGCGCCACCTCCCGCGACGAGGTGGGCGAGCTGGCCCAGGCGTTCAACAAGATGGCCGAGGACCTGCACGCGGCGGACCAGCGGCGGCGTGAGCTGATCGCCAACGTCTCCCACGAGCTGCGGACGCCGATCACCGCGTTGCAGGGCGTACTGGAGAACATGGTGGACGGGGTGGCCGAGCCGGAGCCGGCGGCCCTGCGCGCGGCGCTGTCCCAGACCGAGCGGCTCGGACATCTCGTCGCCGACCTGCTCGACCTGTCCCGGCTCGACGCAGGGGTGGTGCCGCTGCGCCGGGTCCACATCGACGTGGGCGACTTCCTCGACGAGGCGGTGGAGCACGCCACCGCGAGCGCGGCCGGGGCCGGGCTGGACGTCGACTTCCGACTGCGCGAGTTGGCGACGCCGTTGACCGTGCACGCGGACCCGTGGCGGCTGCACCAGGTGTTCGCGAACCTGCTGGACAACGCGGCACGGCACAGCCCACCCGGTGGCACCGTGCGGGTGGGCGCCGAGGAGCACGCCGGCCAGCTCCGCTTCGAGGTGAGCGACGAGGGGCAGGGCATCCCGACGGCCGAGCGGTCCCGGGTGTTCGAACGGTTCACCCGCGGTGACCGGGCCGCCGGTGGTGGCACCGGCCTCGGCCTGGCCATCGCGCGCTGGGTCGTCGAACTGCACGGCGGTCGGATCGCGGTCCTCGACCCGGTCGGCACCGTCAAGGGCCCCCGGCCGGGCTGCCGCATCGAGGTCACCATCCCGAACAACAGACCACACCGAGGAGAGGTCGCATGACCACCCCTGGCAGCACTCCGCCTTCGACCACTGGCCCGGCGACGCCGCCGGTCGCCGGCACACCGACGCAGCCGACGGCCGGCCCAGCGACACCGCCGAGCATCGGGCCAGCGGCACCGCCGAGCATCGGGCCACCGGCACGGCCGCTCCCCGCCTGGCCCCAGCCGATGGCTGCCCTACCGGTCGTGCCCCGGCCACCGTCACTGATCGAGCGACGCTGGCCAGGGCCGTCCGGTGCCGCGCGTCCGCTGGTCCTGGGGGCCCTGACGGTGGCCGCCGTCCTCGGTGCCTCGACGCTCACGGTGGTTCGTCCCGGGATCGGTTGGCTGGTGGCCGCGCTTGCCGGCACCGTCGCGCTCGGCATCGCCGTCGTCGTGGGTTCGAAACCATCGACCGCTCCGCCCACGTCGGCGACGCCACCGGCCACGCTGCCCACCCCGCCGGCTGCGGCAGCTCCGGCGGGCCAGGCGGGCCAGGCGGGCCAGGCGGGCCAGGCAGCTCCGGCGACTCCGGCGGCCACCGCCCGTCCCGATCCTGGCTACCCCGGCTGGTGATCGGCACGGCAGTGCTGGCGCTGCTCGGGTTGGCCCTGGTCAACCCCGATCGGCTGATCGCCGACCGGAACGTCGACCGGTACCTGGAGACCGGCCGGTTGGACGTCGACTACGTGGCCAGCCTGTCGGCGGACGCCGTACCGGCCCTGGCCCGGCTGCCCGAACCGGTGCGGATCTGCGCCCTGAACCGGCTCGCGACCGGCCTGCCCCGGGACGGCCTGTGGGCGACGAACCTCGGACGGGAGCGCGCCCGCCGCGAGCTGGACAGGATCCCGGTGGCGGGCCCCGCGTCGCACTGCTTCGGCCTGCGTTACCGGTGAGCGCCGACGCTTGACAATCGCGCGAGGCGGGCAAGACTGCCGGGGTGGCCAAGCAACTCCCTGATGTGGGGTCGGGCGGTGCGGTCCCGCCGCCCCGGCGGGCCCGGATCGTGCTGGCCGACATCACCCGGCGGGACACCCGCGCCGAGCGGACCCGCGCCGAACTGGCCCAGCAGACCCAGGTCGGCGAGGCGCTGGTCCGTGGCCTGGTCCGGGCCCAGCTGGCACTGGCGTTGCGGTTGTCGCTGGTGGTCGCCATCGGGCTGGGCGGGTTGCCCTGGCTGTTCGCCATCGCACCGTCGCTCGGCCGGACCACCGTGGCCGGCGTCAACCTGCCCTGGCTGCTGCTCGGGGTGGCCTCGTTCCCGTTCCTGATCGCGGTGGGCTGGGCGTACGTGCGGCTGGCCGAGCGCAACGAGCAGGACTTCACCGACCTGGTGCAGCGGCCGGAGCACTGACGTGGGCAACGGCTACGTGGTTCCGGCCATCGTCGCGGTCACCCTGGTCACCGTCGGCATCGGGTTCTACGGGCTGCGGCTGGCCCGGACGACGTCCGACTTCCTGGTCGCCTCGCGGGCGATCAGTCCGCCCTGGAACGCCGCCGCCATCGGTGGGGAGTACCTGTCGGCCGCGAGCTTCCTCGGCATCGCGGGTCTGGTCCTCAAGTACGGCGTGGACGTGCTCTGGTATCCGGTCGGCTTCGCCGCCGGCTACCTGGCGCTGCTGCTGTTCGTGGCCGCGCCGCTGCGCCGCTCCGGCGCGTTCACGCTGCCCGACTTCTGCGAGTTGCGGCTGGGGTCCCGCCGCCTGCGCATCCTCGCCACCGCCTTTGTGATCTTCATCGGTTGGCTCTATCTGGTGCCGCAGTTGCAGGGTGCCGGGCTCACCCTCGCCACGGTCGCCGGTTCCCCGTACCCCGTGGGTGCTCTTCTCGTCGCGGCCGTGGTCACCGCGAACGTGGCGCTCGGCGGGATGCGGGCCATCACCTTCGTCCAGGCGTTCCAGTACTGGCTCAAGTTGACGGCTCTCGCCGTACCCGTGATCTTCCTGGCGCTGCAGTGGCAGGCCGATGCCCGCCCGGCGGTGACGCCGCCGGACGGGCCGACGTTCCGGGCCGCGACCACCGTCGTGGTCGAGCACCGCGCGACCCTCACCCTGGCCGATGGCGACATTCGAGAGGTACGCCCCGGCGACGAACTGTCCTTCGCCGCCGGCGACCCGGTGCCGGCGGTGGCCGGGGTGGCCACCGACGCGGCGGACTGGCTGCTGCCCAGCGCCGCCGGAGCCGACGACCGCGGCCTCTTCGGAACGTACTCGCTGATCCTGGCCACCTTCCTGGGCACGATGGGCCTCCCGCACGTGCTGGTCCGCTTCTACACCAACCCCGACGGCGCGGCGGCGCGCCGAACGACGCTCGTGGTCCTGGCCCTGGTCGGCGCGTTCTACCTGCTGCCCACCCTGTACGGGGTGCTGGGCCGGATCTACACACCGCAACTGCTCGTCAGCGGGCAGACCGACGCGGTGGTGGTCCTGCTGCCCGGCGCGGTCCTCGGCGACGGGCTGGCCGGGCGGCTGCTCGCCGCGCTGGTCGCGGCGGGCGCGTTCGCTGCCTTCCTCTCCACCTCGTCGGGCCTGCTCACCAGCGTCGCCGGGGTGATCTCGACGGACGTGCTCGGCCGCGGCTCGGTGCGCGGCTTCCGGTTGGCGACCGTCATCGCCGGAGGCGTACCGGCGGTGCTGGCCCTGCACGTCTCCGGCCTGGACGTCTCGCAGGTGGTCGGGTTGGCCTTCGCCGTCGCCGCGTCGAGTTTCTGCCCGCTGCTGGTGCTCGGCATCTGGTGGCGAGGACTGACCGACCTGGGCGCGGCCGCGGGTGTGCTGGTCGGCGGCGGGGCGGCGATCGGCGCGGTGCTGGTGACCGTTCTCGGCCCGCCGCTGTCGGGCTGGCCCGCCACCCTCACCGCACAGCCGGCCGCCTGGACGGTGCCGCTGGCGTTCACCGTGATGGTCGCCGTGTCGATGGCGACCCGCCGCCGAGCGCCAGCCGACGTCGCCGCCACCATGCTCCGCCTGCACACCCCCGAAGCCCTCCGCCTCTAGCGCCCCGCGGTCTTGCGCTTTCGGTGGGAGGAGATTCGCGCCGCCACCAACGCCGCCCTGACCGACCTGCGGACCGCGCTGGCCGACTCCACCGCCGCGCCGGACACAGTGGCCATGCTGGAACAACTGCGTGAGCTGCAACGGGGTGCCGTGCCGCAGTTGCAGGGGCTCATCGACACCCTCGGCAGCGTGCAGGAACGACTCTCCGCCGGCGGGAGGCCCTGACATGGCCCGGCTCGTGGACCCGGACGGGCTGCGCGACGCTGGCACCAGCCTCCAGGACATCTCCGATCGTTTTCGCACCGAGCTGCGCACCTTCCTCGCCGATTTGCAGGGGTTCGGCGCGCCGTGGGGCAACGACGACATCGGCAGCCTGGGCTCGCGTTCAGCGGGACCCTGCACACCCTGGCGGCAGAGGCGGGCACTCGGCAAGCAGCTGCGAAACGGCTGCTGCTACGAACTACGCCTCGGGAAGGATCGCGAGTCCGTCCCCGCCGGACGGTGGAACTGGCGATCGGCGGATAACGTCGGCCCCATGACTGGTGAGCATCCCGCGCTCGTGCTGCGTGGTCTGGCAAAGCGGTTCGACGGCACGGTCGCGGTCGCCGGCGTCGATCTGGACGTACCGGCCGGTTCCTTCTACGGGCTGCTCGGCCCGAACGGTGCCGGCAAGACCACCACTCTGTCGATGGCGGTCGGGCTGCTGCGCCCGGACGCCGGCTCGGCGTGGGTGCTCGGCCAGGACGTGTGGCGCGATCCGGTCGCGGCCAAGCAGTTGCTCGGTGTGATGCCCGACGGTGTACGGCTGTTCGACCGTCTCAGCGGTGCGGAGTTGCTGGCGTACAACGGACTTCTGCGAGGAATGGACCCGGCGGTGGTCGACCAGCGGGCCGCGGAACTGTTGGACGTCCTGGCGCTTGGCGACGCCGGCCGGACGCTGGTGGTGGACTACTCGGCAGGCATGAAGAAGAAGATCGGCCTGGCCTGCGCGTTGCTGCACGGCCCGCGGGTGCTGGTGCTGGACGAGCCGTTCGAGGCGGTCGACCCGGTGTCGGCGGCGCTGATCCGCGACATTCTCACCCGGTACGCGGCCGGCGGCGGGACAGTGGTCTTCTCCAGTCACGTGATGGAGGTCGTCGAGCGGTTGTGCTCGCACGTGGCGATCCTGGCCCAGGGCACCATCAAGCGGGTCGGCACGATCGCGGACGTCCGGGGCGAGCGCTCGCTGGAGCAGGTCTTCGTCGAGGTCGTGGGCGGGCGTACCGCCACCGGTGACGAGTTGTCATGGCTGTCCCGGTGAGCGCGCCCGCCGCGCCCGCCGCGCCGACCGCGCCCGCGCGAAAGGTCTCCGCGCGGCACTTCGTGCGGCTCAAGCTGCGGGTGATGGGCAACAACTTTCGGGGCCAGGGCTGGCGGATCGCCATGTTCGTCGGCGGGGCGCTGGTCGGCCTCTGGTTCGCGGCCAGTGGCTTCTTCCTATTCGCCGCGCCCGGCATGACGGGCGACGGTCGGTACGCGGTGCTGGTCGCGGCCGCCGGCGGAGGCCTGCTGGTGCTCGGCTGGCTGCTGCTGCCACTTGTCTTCTTCGGAGTGGACGAGACGCTCGACCCGGCCCGGTTCGCCTTGCTGCCGCTGCCGCGCCGCACCCTGGTCGTCGGACTGTTCGCCGCCGCGCTGGTCAGCGTGCCGGTGCTGGCGGCGGCGGTCGCCGCGCTGGGGCTGGTGCTGACCGCGTGGGCGCTCGGCGGTTGGTCCGCAGGCGTGGTGGCCGTGCTCGGCGTACTCGCCGGGTTGTTGCTCTGCGTGGCCGCCAGCCGGGCGGTGACCAGCGCCTTCGCCAGCATGCTGCGGTCCCGCCGGGTGCGGGACCTGGCGGCCGTGCTGCTGGCGGTGACCGCCGCGCTGCTCGGCCCGTTGCAGGTCTTCGGCCTGGCGGCGCTGCGCCAGACGGACTGGACTCGACTGACCGGGCCGGCATCGGTGCTCGGGTGGACGCCGTTCGGCGCTCCGTGGACCGCCGGTATCGACATGGCCCAGGGACGGGTGTGGGCCGCCCCGCTCAAACTGCTGATCACGGTGGCGGCGATCGTGGCCCTGCTGGCCTGGTGGTCGCGGTCGTTGGAGTCGGCGATGGTCGGCACCGCGACCGCCGGCAGGGCACCGGCCCGACGCGGGGTCGACGGAGGCGCGGTCGCCCAACTGTTCCCCCGGGCCACCACCTGGGCACGGCGGGACCGGTTCGGCGCGCTTGTCGCCCGGGAGGCCCGTTACTGGTGGCGGGACGCCCGCCGCCGAGCCAACCTGATCACGATCGCGGTGGTCGGCATCTTCGTGCCCGTCCTGGTCAACGTCATGGGTGGAGACTTCGCGTCCCCCGAGAACGGGGGGTTCACGGCGGCGGCCGGCGACAGTTCACCGGTCGTGGTCACCCTCTCCCTGCTCGTCGTCGGCATAGTCTCCTCGGCCACCCTGGCCAACCAGTTCGGCTTCGACGGCAGCGCGTACGCCGCGAATGTCGTGGCCGGCGTGCCGGGTCGGGTCGAGCTGCGCGCGCGGATGACCGCCTTCTCGCTGTACGTCCTACCGATGCTGGCGCTCGTCGCGGTGGTGCTGTCGGTACTGCTCAGTCGACCGGAGTGGATCGGGCTGATGGTGGGCAGTCTGGTCGCCACCTACGGCGCCGGGTTGGCGGTGAACAGCTTCGTCTCGGTGCTCGGGGCGTACTCACTGCCGGAGACGAGCAACCCGTTCGGGATGAACAGCGGCGCGGGCATGGCGAAGGGGCTGCTCACCCTGTTGGCCATGGTCACCACGGCGGTCGTCGGGGTGCCGATGGTGGTGGCCGCCGCGCTGCTCGGCGACGCCTGGCTCTGGCTGGCCCTACCGTTCGGCACGGCGTACGGGCTGGGCACGGCGCTGCTCGGCGCGTACCTGGCCGGTGACGTACTGGACCGGCGTCAGCCGGAGCTGCTGGCCACCGTCACGCCACGGCGCTAGGCGATCGGGCCGCGAGGTGCGCGGGCGGCGAGGAATCCGGTCCAGGCCGACGGGCTGAACGTGAGCACCGGCCCGGACCGATCCTTGCTGTCCCGCACCAGCACGACACCCGGCAGATTGTCCGCCACCTCGACGCAGTTGCCGCCGGAGTCGGTCGACCTGGTGGAAATGCGCCAGCGCGGCTCAATCATCGTCATGGTGTCACCTTCAGCTTCCGAATCAGGTCCATCGACGCGCCTGTGGACAGTGCTTCGCCGAGCAGACTATCCCATTTGCGATCAATCAATCGGAGCATCTGCGGGTCGTCCATGACGTGCCCGCGAACGGCATTCTCCAGGTAGAGCACCCTGTCTCCGTCGGGCAGGTCGGCGAATACGAAGCCGCCACCGAACCCGACATGCTCGCCGACGCTCAATGGAATGACGTGCAGCCGCACGAACAGAAGGTCCGCCACCTCAAGCAGTCGACCGAGTTGGGCGTTGAGCACGGCGTGTCCGCCCACGGGGCGATGCAGGCCCATTTCATCCACCAGGAAGACACAGTGCGGCGGCGCCTCCCGGGACAGCAGCCGTTGACGTTCCAGGCGAACCGCGACAAGTTCGTCGACCACAGCGGGCGGCTGCAACCCGCCCGCGGAGATGACGGCATGGGCATACTCCTCGGTCTGTAGGAGACCGGGCACAAGGCATGCCTCGAAGGCACGGAGGCGCGTCGCCCGTTGCTCGTAGCCCCGCCACGGAACGAACCAGGATGGGCCGTGTTCATGGTCCGCAGCCTTGAGGAGTTCGGCGAGGAGGCCGCCGGTGGCCAGGGCCTCGTCGGCGGCCACCGCGAACTCCATCGTCGGCCGGCGGCGGCCGGTCTCGATGGCGGCCACCGTGGAGGGACTCCAACTGATCAGGGTCGCCAGGGCCTCCTGGGAGACCTCCGCGCCGGCCCGGGCGGCCTTCAGCGCCCGTACCCACATCTCGATGTTCATCCTTACCTCTCCGGTAAGTACGTGACCGCGCTGCGTAGTAAGCCCTGGAATCATCCCGCGTCCAGGCCGCGCCGTCCAGGGTGGAGAGCACGCGGCCCGGCTGGTGGAGGCGACGACCCGGCGGTCGGTCCTGCGTCGGGGCCGCCCCGGTCATTCCCCCCGGTCGGGGCGGCCCCTTCATCGACTGGGAGGAGGTCGGCCGTGCTCAGGTTCATTCCTGGTCGGGGCGGGGCGCGGTGGTCGTACTCGATGAGGAACGTGGCGGCGACGGCCGTGCCGGGCGCGCTCGAGCCGGCACGCGGCGGCGCGGCGCGCCGCGCCCGGGGAGCGGACATCCCAGTGGGCGTGATGCCTGTCAGGCATCTTGATGACTCACAGGCATCACGCTCACTGGGGTATTGCCTCCTGCCGGCCGCCGGAGGTGTGGGGTGAGTCGGCCGCATCTGCCGATGCGGCCGCTGTGGCGGTGTCGGGGCTGCGGCGCGCCCTGGCCCTGCCAACCGGCGCGGCTCGCGTTGCTCGCCGAGTACCGGCACGACCGCACGTCGCTGCTGTTCTACCTGGGCACGCTGATGGCGGAGGCGGGCGATCAGCTCGCCCGGCTGAACGGACGGCCCGCCGACCTGCACGCGCGCTTCCTGGGTTGGGTGCGGGACCGGGGCGGCACAATGTTTCACGTGAATCATGAGCCGGGCGCCGAGATCCACCAGACCGATCCGTTCGCGGTGCCGACCGGGCAGCGGTCACCGGCCCGCCGACTGCGGGGTCGGCTCGCCGCGCCGGTCACGCTCTGGACGGCACCCGGTCCGGCGGGACTGACGGTCTCGTCGACCCTGGTCGCCGAGGGGGAGCCGGACCGGCTGCTCGGGTTGATCGACCCGGAGTCCGACCTCTGGGCCGCCGTCGAGGAGGCGGGTCGCTTCGCCATCGCTCCGCTCGGCCCGCCACACCGACAGCTCGCCGACCGCTTCGCCGGCCTCTTTCCCGCACCGGGAGGGCTCTTCGCCACCGGTTCGTGGACCGACACGCCCTACGGGCCGGTGCCGTCCGACGCCGGCGGCTGGGCGGGGTGCCGGCTGGACACCGCCCGGGAGTACGGCTGGGGCCTGCTGGTCGAGGCCACCATCGAGGCTGTCGACCTGGTCGAGGACACCACCCCGTTGCTGCACTACCGGGGGCGGTACCACGAGCTGCCGGCCTGACCAGGGGCCTTCGACGCGCGACCGGTCACCGGGGTGACGTGGGTCACTCGGCGCACCCAGTCAACCGCTCGGCGCAGTCGACGACCGGCATCGATCTCGACCTTCCTTGTCGGGGAGCGTGCTCTCTACGGTGCGCGGAACTACCCCCGACGCCTGTGAAGGTGGTGATCCATAGATGTCCACGGACACACCCGCCCCGACCGCTTCCCAGCCGGACAAGTACCTGGCCGTGCAGCAGTCGGACGAGTTCGCCGGACTGCGCCGCGCGCTACGCGGCTTCGTCTTCCCGATGACCGTCGCGTTCTTCCTGTGGTACGCGCTCTACGTCATTCTCTGCGCCTATGCCCGGGACTTCACGAGCACGAAGCTGTTCGGCAGCAACATCAACATTGCGCTGGTCTTCGGCCTACTCCAGTTCGTCTCGACGTTCGTGATCGCCTGGCTCTACTCCCGGTACGCGGACCGGAAGATCGACCCGGTCGCCGACCGCATCCGTGCCGAGATCGGGGAGGTGACCCATGACAACGGTCCACGCAGCTGATCTGCTCCTCGCGGCCGACGGAACGAACCACACGGCCCGCAACCTGACCATCACACTGTTCCTGGTGTTCGTGGCGGTGACCCTGGGCATCACCATCTGGGCCAGCCGGCAGACGAAGACGGCGACCGACTTCTACGCGGGCGGCCGGTCCTTCTCCGGATTCCAGAACGGTATGGCGATCGGTGGCGACTACATGTCCGCCGCCTCGTTCCTCGGCATCGCCGGCATCATCGCTCTCTACGGCTACGACGGTTTCCTCTACTCGATCGGCTTCCTGGTCGCCTGGCTGGTGGCCCTCCTACTGGTCGCGGAACTGCTGCGTAACTCGGGCCGGTACACGATGGCGGACGTGCTGGCGTTCCGGATGCGGCAGCGTCCGGTGCGTACGGCGGCGGCGGTCTCCACCATCACGGTGTCGATCTTCTATCTGCTGGCCCAGATGGTGGGCGCGGGCGCGCTGGTGGCGCTGCTGCTCGGCATCAAGCCGGGAACCACGTTCCTCGGCATGGACGCCGCCACCGCCAAGGTGGCGACCATCATCATGGTCGGCGCCCTGATGATCATCTACGTGACCGTGGGTGGCATGAAGGGCACCACGTACGTACAGATCGTCAAGGCGTTCCTGCTGATGAGCGGCGCGCTGCTGATGACCGTGCTGGTCCTCGCCAAGTACCACTTCAACCTGTCGGAGCTGCTCGGCGCCGCCGCCGCGGCCTCCGGCAAGGGCGACGCCACCCTGAATCCCGGCCTGCGGTACGGGGTGGAAGTCGCCGGGAACGCCACGCAGACCTTCTACAACAAGATGGACCTGCTCTCGCTCGGCATCGCCCTGGTGCTCGGCACGGCGGGCCTGCCGCACATCCTGATCCGCTTCTACACCGTGCCGACCGCCAAGGCGGCCCGCAAGAGCGTGCTCTGGGCCATCGGCATCATCGGCACCTTCTACCTGCTGACCCTCGCCCTCGGCTTCGGCGCGGCGGCGATGGTGGGTGGCCCGGCGATCACCGCGCAGGACAAGGCCGGCAACACGGCCGCACCACAGTTGGCCAAGGCGCTCGGTCTGGAGTTCTTCGGCGGTGACCTGGGTGGCGCGGCCCTCCTGGCGATCATCGCGGCGGTCGCCTTCGCCACCATCCTGGCCGTGGTCGCCGGGTTGACCCTGGCCTCCTCGTCCAGCCTGGCGCACGACTTCTACGCCAACGTTTTGAAGAAGGGCGAGACGTCCGAGCGCCAGGAGGTACGGGTCGCCCGGATCTCCGCCCTGGTGATCGGCGCGATCTCCATCCTGCTGTCGATCTACGCGCAGAACCTCAACGTGGCGTTCCTCGTGGCGCTGGCCTTCGCGGTCGCCGCCTCGGGCAACCTGCCGGCGATCCTCTACAGCCTGTTCTGGCGGCGGTTCAACACCTCCGGAGCGGTGTGGGCGATCTACGGCGGTCTGGTCTCGGCCGTGGTGCTGGTGTTCTTCTCACCGGTGGTCTCGGGCGCGGCGACGTCGATGTTCCCGGACCACGACTGGCAGTGGTTCCCGCTGTCCAACCCGGGCATCCTGTCCATCCCGTTCGGCTTCCTGTGCGGATGGATCGGCACCCTGATTTCCAAGGAGCACGACGAGGACAAGTACGCGGAGCTGGAGGTCCGAGCCCTCACCGGCGCCGGTGCCCACTGATCCACGTCCCGGCCCCCTGTTGACGCCACGCGTCAACAGGGGGCCTCTCGCTGTTCAGGAGGGTCGGTAGGCTGACCGGCATGAAGGTTGCTGAGCGCTTCGGTTCCGGTCACCGCGTTCTCGTCACCGGCGGCGCCGGTTTCGTCCCGTCGCACCTGGTCGACTCCCTGATCGCCCGGGGCTGCACGGTGGTGGCCCTGGACAACTTCGTCACCGGGTCCAAGGAGAACGTCGCGCACCTGCTGGACCGGCCAACCTTCACCCTGGTCGAGGCGGACATCTCCGACGGCCTGCCGACGCACCACCCGGCGCTGGCCGAGCGCTTCGACGCGATTCTGCACATGGCCTCGCCGGCCAGCCCCACCGACTTCGCCCAACTGCCGGTGGAGATCCTCCGGGTCGGCTCGGTGGGCACCCTGCACCTGCTGGACCGCGCGGTCGCCGACGGCGCCCGGTTCCTGATGGCCTCCACCTCCGAGGCGTACGGGGACCCGAAGGAGCACCCGCAGCGCGAGACCTACTGGGGCAACGTCAACCCGATCGGTGTGCGCAGCGTCTACGACGAGGCGAAGCGCTTCTCCGAGGCGGCCACCATGGCGTACCACCGGTACCGGGGCCTGGACGCCGCGATCGTGCGGATCTTCAACACGTACGGCCCGCGGATGCGCCCGGACGACGGCCGCGCCATCCCCACCTTCATCTCCCAGGCGCTGCGCGGCGAGCCGATCACCGTGCACGGCACGGGCAACCAGACCCGGTCGATCTGCTTCGTCGAGGACCTGGTGCGGGGCATCCTGCTGCTGCTCGACTCGACCGAGACCGGCCCGGTCAACTGCGGCACCGAACACGAGATGTCCATGCGTCAACTCGCCGAGTTGATCGTGTCGCTCTCCGACAGCAGCTCGCAGGTGACATACATCACGCGCAGTGCCGACGACCCGGAGATGCGCCGCCCCGATCTGACTCTCGCCCGTGAACTGCTCGGATACGAGCCGAGCGTGGCGCCCGAAGACGGCCTGCGACGCACGATCGAGTACTTCCGGGCGCGGCTAGGGTAACCAGCTCGCGGCGGGCCGCCGATCGCTGAGTGTCGCCTGAGGGCGGTACTGGCCCTCGCTACGTACCCTGATCTACATGTCAGCGACCCCTGCCGGCTTTCCCCACCCGCATCTGCACCGCAGCGCCGGGCGCGCCTCGGTGCCCGGCCCCGACCGGGGCGCCTCCGGACGTGCGCGTCCGGCAGAGGCGCACTGGTATCCGTCGTACGGTGAACAGCAGCCCGGCCCGGGCGGACCGTCGGGGCCGACGGGACCTGACGGGCCCGGCGGGGCCGGCGGGCCGGGACGGAGTGGCCCCCAGCCGAGGTGGGGCCGGATCGGCCTGGTGGCCGGGATCGCGGTGCTGGTGTTGGCGCTGCTCGGCGGCCTGGGGGCGTGGCTGTACGCGCGCAACCTCAACAACGATCTGGCCCGCACCGACCCGTTCGCGGAAATCACCGGCGGTCGACCGGCGAAGCCCGTCGACGGCGCGTTGAACATCCTGCTGGTCGGCAGCGACTCCCGGGACCCGGACGCGCCGGTCGACTCCAAGAGCCAGTGGCGGGCCGACACCATCATCGTGATGCACATCCCGGCCGACCACCAGCAGGCGTACCTGGTCTCCATCCCGCGCGACCTGTACGTGCCGATCCCGGAGAGCGCTGGCGCGGACTGCGGCTCCGGCCAGCGGGCGAAGATCAACGCGGCGTTCGCCTTCGGTGGTCTGCCGCTGGCGGTCCGTACCGTGGAGTGCTTCACCGACGTACGGATCGACCACGTGATGGCGATCGACTTCGGCGGCTTCAAGGAGGTCACCGACGCCCTCGGCGGGGTGGACCTGAAGGTGGAGCGGACGATTACCTCGATCCACAAGCCGTACCGGACGTTCACCAAGGGCACCAACCACATGGACGGCGCCGAGGCGCTGGACTGGATCCGGCAGCGTAAGCAGTTCCCGGACGGTGACTTCGCGCGGATGCGGCACCAGCAGGAGTTCCTGCGGGCGCTGATGGACAAGGCGGCGAGCACCGGCACCCTGGCGAACCCGAAGAAGCTCAACGACTTCCTCAAGTCGGTGACCGCGGCGGTGACCGTCGACCAGGACTTCTCGTTAACCGATATGGCGGTGCAGTTCCGCAACCTGCGAGGTGAGAACCTCACGTTCCTGACCAGCCCGAACTCGGGCAGCGACACGATCAACGGCGAGTCGGTGGTGGTTTCCAACCGGGAGAAGGCGCTGGCGATGTACCGGGCCGTGTCGACGGACACCATGGCGGACTGGGTGAAGGCCAACCCGCCGAAGAACACCGACGGCGGCTGAGCGCCGGGGCGGTACGGGCGGTCGGCCGGACGCGAGACGGACTCACCGTTTCGGCCATCGAGTGGAGCCGATCGCCCGGTTGACGGAGCCTGTCGTCCCGATCGAGTGCAGATGAACTCGCAAAGTCGAATTGATGTCCGTACAGTGGTGCCGCCCCCTCCTGATCACGAACTGGAGCACGAATGCCGGTTCAGGCCAGCCGTCGCCCTCCGTCCACCAGGTCCGCCGCGCCGAGCGGCCGGATCGCCGCGTCCATACCGGTGCAGCCAGGCCCCTCGGGCGGTGGTCCGGGCGGTCGCCCGCCGGGTGGCGGCGACAGCCGGACAGGCGGCAAAGGGCCGGCGAAGAAGCGCCCCCGGCGCAAGGATCCGCTCTGGGCCCGCCTGACCGTGATCTTCGGCGCGGTGCTGATGCTCAGCAGCGGGGTGGCCATCGTCGGCACGAAGGCGCTGATCGGTCAGGCCACCGGCGACATCGCCCAGCGCAACCTGCTCGGTGACGCCAGCAAGTCCGACGCCGAGGGTGGCGCGAGCCTGGACGGCCCGATCGACATGCTGCTGCTCGGCGTGGACGCCCGGGAGCGGTGGGCCGCCGACGACGTCCGGTCGGACAGCATCATCATCCTGCACATCCCGGCCTCGCACGACCAGGCGTACCTGATCTCGATCCCCCGGGACACCGAGGCGCAGATCCCGCCCTTCAAGAAGAGCGGCTTCGCCGGCGGCACCGACAAGATCAACGCCGCGTTCCAGGCCGGTGCCCGCAACGGTGGCGGCTGGGAGGGTGGCGCCCAGCTGATGGCCCAGACGATCAAGCGCCTCACCGGAGTCAGCTTCGACGGCGCGGCGATCATCAACTTCGGTGGCTTCAAGAACGTCATCGACACGCTGGGCACGGTCAAGATCTGCGTCAGCCACGAGGTCAAGTCGAAGCACATGTCGTTCGTCGACGGCAAGCCGATGTGGAACGCCGACGCCAAGAAGACCGGCAAGTCGATGACCCCGGTGGTGCACAAGAAGGGCTGCCAGGAGATGGAGGGCTGGGCCGCCCTCGACTACGCCCGGCAGCGCTACGGCCTCCCCGGCGGCGACTACGACCGGCAGCAGAACCAGCAGCAACTGATCAAGGCGATGGCCCGCAAGGCCACCAACGGCGGCATGCTGACCAACCCGGCCAAGCTGAACCAGTTGATCAAGGCAGCCGGCAAGGCCTTCGTCCTGGACACCGGCGGCGTACCGATCGAGAACTTCATCCTCACCATGCGTGGGGTCACCGCGAACGAGCTGACCATGTTGAAGACCAACAACGGCAGCTTCAACGGCAACGGCAACAACCGTGAGGCGTTGAACGCGGAGACGATGCAGATGTTCGAGGCGGTCAAGCAGGACAAGCTCGCCGAGTTCGTCTTCAACCACCCCGAGGTGATCTCCGGCCGCAAGTGACGGCCGGGAGAGTTCGCCGGTCAGCTCGGTGATCTGCTCGCGTAGCCGGTCGGCGTCCTGGCGTCAGGGCGGTGCCGTGCAGCGCCACGTCCTGCTTGAACCCGGCGTCGACCCGGGCGCGGTTCACCGTCGGTGTGTGCGCGACGACCTTGTCGAGCAGCCGGATGCCGATCGCGTTGTCGGTGACCGACGCCGCGGTCACCACGACCGCGATGACCAGCCCAACGCGTCCACGGCCACGGCCAAACCCCGCTTACTGACGTCACTGGGATACCGCTTTCGATCACCCATGACCGGGCTGACGCCGCAGCCGCCCGACAGTCACGACCAAGACTCACATCCCACAAATCGACCAGTAGCTATCCATAGCGGACCTGCCGGAAGGCCTCCAACCCGACGCAACGCACAGATCAGATCAAGCAGCTGCGGACCGCCCTCTGATGCAGGGCTGGCCTAGCCTCGCGTCGAGGCGGAGTCGGATCCTTGATCGACTTTGCTCGATGCGTTTGGGTGTGGTCAGCACTCCATGACCTCTGCGGCGAGTTCCTCAAGAGCGCCGCTGTTCTTCTCCATGGCGGGGACGCGTTGGAGGTCGGCGATCGCCTGGACCCAGTGTCCTTTCTCATCGCTGGTGAGTCGGCCTTTGTGTTGATTAATATAGGTGGCCGCGGTGGTGAATTCTCCTTTCTTGATGTCCCTGATGACGTTCAGAACGGAGATGGTGATGCCGGTGGTACCGACCGTAGTGACCATGGCGGCCAGTTGTGTGGCGGTGAGGCCGGCCTCGGGGTCGGAGTTGAGTTGTCCGCGGGCTTCGAGGTTACCCACGGCGGTGAGCAGGGTGGTGGGCCGGTCCGCGGGGTCGGCGAGGGCGTAGTCGAAGACAATGTCGGCGTGACCCCTGGCGCCGAACTCGAGCACGGGCGCGTAGCGGGCGAGATCGGGCTGGTCGGGCACCCGTTCGATCATTTGCCGCACGCGGTTGAGGTTGTCGCGGATCTGCTGGGTTGACCAGCGCTGGCGTGCGGTGGTGAACACGTCGCGTGCGGCGGTGAGATTGGGTGCCCAGATCAGCTCACCGAGGGTGTCCTCGACCCGCGCGACCGCCGGCGTGCGATGGGCGAGTGTGACGGCCTGACTCAGGAGATCCCGGGTGATCTGGGCAAACGTGCTTCTCGAGGTGTCAGGGTGGTCCTCCTGGCTGGACGGGCTGGCCGTCCAGTAGGTATCCAGCCCGATACTGACGTTGTTGGGCTTCCTCGTGGTGGTGTGCACGATCGCGGCACCGTATCGCCGCGTCACAGTGACCAACGCATCGGTGACCCTGGTCCGGCTGACAACCACCGGCAGCTGCCCACGCTGAGCGAGCTGCTCGAGAAGATAGTTCAGAGCGGCAACATCCGAAACGAGCGGTTCCGTGTTCAGACGCGGAGCCCAGAGCATGACCACCGGATCATCGCCGTCGGCCATCTCACCCAACCGCGTAATCAACGCCTGCCGCGCCACCTCCTCAGACAGGCGAGAAGCAGCGACCACATCGAGCACATACACGTTCGGGTGCTCGACCCTGACCCCGCCGAGCAACCGCACCGACCAACTCGGCGCACCCACCGCCTCAACGACCGTATCCGCCGACACCGCAACGGCCTCCACAGGCGGCTGCGGGAAGTCGTGCGACAGGGGAACCAGCGACAACCCGACCGTGTTCGAAGGCAGTTTCGCCAACTGACCCGTCTGCGGGTCGACAACGGCGGCGCCGTGTTCGTCACGGATGCCAACAAGAACATGACCGATCCGACGCGGCTGACGCACCACTACAAATGCCCGCGAACCGGGCGCGGCAGCCCGCAGCGCCTGCACCGCCGCCTCGATGCTCGGAACGTTGTACAGCAACTCCTGACCATCAGGAAGCCCCAACACCTGCTGCTGATAGTTCAACAGGTCATCGCCGGTCAACGGCTCGGTGGTGGCCGCCTCGTAGACGACCTCCTGCTCCGGGTCCCGCAACGACATATCCATCGATATTGCCGCGATGATGCAGTTGGTGGCGTACTCGCCACCCTTGACATAGCCCGGATTGATTGCGCCCAGCCAACCATACCGTTCACGCAGCAACTCAGCCGTGTAGTCAGACGACACCTCCCGCGTCTGCACGCCGACGCGAGCCGACCCGAAGCGTTGCGAGCGGATATCCGACAACTGTCGTACGCCGTTCAGTACTTCGGAGTGTTGTGGCGCCGATGGTCCTAGCCACAGCAGGGCAATGCGGCTGTCTCTCGCTGCCTCAGCGCTTTGCGCAGGGTCAGGACTTGCACTAGCGCCATTGCCCCTGCTCCTATGTTGAACAGTGATCAACGAACTATTCAGACCGGCGCCCTTAAAATAGCCGCGCGCAGATTCCTTGAGAGCATTGGCGAGAGCCGCCGCCCGCTGTGCTCCCTCATCGCCTATTCCGCCGCCCTCGACATAAACGGTCGCCGCTGACCCACTGGCGACCGTTCGCTGCACGATCCTGCGGGCAGCCTGATCAATAACGGCATGGTGTTCTTTCGTCAGCTCATGCTTGCGTTTCTTGAAGGAAAACGAGGCTGCCACCGCCTGATCGTCGCCCACCGCAGCCGAGAATACTGCTGCGGACCGAACAATCTGACGAACATTCTCCTCCAAGGCGACAAGGTCGCGCTCAACATCTTCTAATTCGCCTCGCGGTTTCACTCCATGGTAGCGCAGCTCCAGCAGGATAAGGCGATCACCGTTTTTGGCGAGCTGAACCCTGCTAACGTGCGTGCGAATCGTGAAGACATTGTTATGAGTGATCTCTGGGTTCGTCGGCGAATGTTTGAGAAGTGCGTTGTCGAGCAGCGCACCCAAACGATAGTCGACACCCGATGTCGACATCATTCGGTCAAGGAGGTTGCCGCCTCCGGTTTCGCGCAGGTACGTGCGAATTCCTGGGATAGCGTCCAGTGCATGCGCGACGAGAACGGCTCTGAGGTTCTCCGCATTCGCCTGCACCCAGTTATCTGTACGTGACGAGAGTAGATCCCGACAGGCCGCCAGGGAGGTTCGAGAAGATGCCAGTAGCTGATTTTTAACCAATCCGCGCCATCCATGGTGTCGGTCGACGCACTCCATGACTGGTGCGAGAACATGCGTGTAAATAAGAACCGACAGGCCGCGAATCTCCATAATTTCTAGAGCTAGCGAGGAGTTGGGGTGCCGGCTACCGCTGGTCGCGTCGAGTGCGAGTGCCTCCGACCGGTAGAGCCCCAACACCTTGTCGGCGAAAATTAGCGCCTGCTCGGCCAGTTCTTTGATGTTTGGATTCCATGTGTGCTGAAGAGCGTATTGGAGTAGCGGATAAACGCCTTCTAGCGGAACGCCTGCGGTGTACTGCATATACATGCCGGCGACCGGCCTGCCGGAATTGATGACAGGTCCGTCGAGGCGATGGCGCTCCAGGAAATCGTGCACGTCGCTTTGGAAGCCGTCACCCTTGCCGAACAAGCCCCCCAGCGAGCATCCTGGTCCCGCACTTGTCACTCGTTGCAGCGTTCGCGTGAAGTCGCGCCACACCTCTTTGCGCGGCCGATGGCCGGTCTCGTTGTCAAGGATGTTGTACGGCTTGGACACCAACTCCAGGATAGTTTCACCTCGATATGTATCGAGGTGAACCTCCAGATTGCGCGAGGTTGCAATTCTGCGTAAGCGATTCTCTAATCCCTGCGCCGGGAGGGTGGTGCGGATTGGTAGTTCCGCTTCGAAGCCCACGGCGCCGGCGCGGCGATCGGGTGACAACACGGTGAGCGGGTGCTCGTTCGGGATTCTGATGTTCTCGGTGAGCGGCAGGAAGGCAACTTCAGTGATCACCTTCGGGGGGCGGGCGAGGGTGCCCCGCTGACCGTCGAGGAAGCTGACGCCGTACGCGTTGTGCACCACGTTGAACGCGTGCGATACGCCCGCGTTCTCGCCGCGGACCAGCACGAGGCCACGGGCCCCCTGCGAGGAGGCAGTCATCACGTGCCGGACGGCTTCGAGGTCACCGAATGAGTAGACTCGGCTTTCACCGTCGGGCAAGCCGAGCGTCTGCGCCTGATAAGTCGCCAGGTACGTCTCCGGTAGTCCTTGCTCTTCTGGCTCGCTGGTGATGTCCACGCCGCTGGCCTGATTGCCGGGGTCGCCGACTACGGACAGCGAGATGTCGACGGCGATCGAGGTGATGACGCAGTTCAGCGTGAAGGCATCCATCGTCGAGTTCGCCTTCCGCTCAGGATTGACCTTCGCCAGCCAGGGGTACGCCAAAGCGACCTCTTGCGCCGTGGCATCCGACAAGGTTGTCCAGAACGACTCGGTACCGTCCCGAGTGGCGTTGCCGAGAATCCCGGTCGTTGCGTGTTCTTGATCGGTATCGGCATGTTTGGCGTTGACGATGCGGGCCAATTCCGCCGCTGCGCCGTACGGCCGCTGCTTGACCGGTGCCGAGGACCTTTGGGTGTGCTTGGCTGCCAGGTCAGCGAGCCCTTCGCCGCTGAACATCACCGGGGTCAGGGTGAGCCCGGTCAGGTGCCGGGGTAGGGTCGCGGCTTCGACGCCGTGGGGAGTGCGGTGAAGGAGCGCGACGCCGTCGGGTGCGCGGACGGCGAGGATGTCGGTGACTTCGCCGCGGTCCGCCGGAACGTGCATCAGGACGCCTTGTTCGGGTGCCAGCTTCGTCAGCACGCGCATCAGGCCGATGATCCCGCCCTCCAAGGTGCGGGTGGCCTCGCCGGTCGGCACGGTGGACAGCTTGAGGCCGGCGTAGCGGGCATTGATAACCGGCTGGGCCAGGCCCACCTCGAGCCGATCGCCGGCCAACCGCAGCTGGCTGGGCATCACCGGGCCCGCAAGGACCCGGCCCAGGTCGGGAGCCGCACCCGCGACGGTCGCGGCAGCATGATCGGCGACGAGGTGCGAGGCGGGCAGGACGAGGACATGCTCGATGGTGGCCGGTGAGGCGACCTCTCCCTGAGCGTCAATCGGCACCACCCGGTCGTTCTGGGGATCGGCCAGGACGGTGCCGGGAACCAGGACCGGCAGACGCAGCGCGTCCGCCCGGTCTTGCGCCTCTTGCCGGGAAAGCTCTGCCGCGACTGGCGCCGGCGGCGCCTGCACCATCCGGGCGATGACGCCCAGCGGCTGAGCCGACAACGCCTCCAACACTGTGGAATCGGCCGTCGCGGATCCCACGTGGATTATGTGCATGCCCGGCACCGGCCTGGCCTCGAGCACGTCGGCCGGCACCGCGCCGGGCTCCTGACGAAGGAAAAGGCCGGACGGCACCCACGTGCTGAGAAACTCGGGACAGTTCACCGCGATGGCCACCTGCATCCACCTCACCCCCTCGTTGAATAGCACCGAGCATGCCATCCGACCGCCGGCGGGTCCGCCAGCGCACCGCCACTCCACACGTGAGAAACGGGGAGGTCGCGACCGTTGGGACGCCCGCTGCGCCCGTGCCGGAGTTCGGAAGATCACTGTGCACGATGCCCGGCGTACCTGCGCGACCCTGCTCGTCGACCTGGACGTGCACCCGCGCGTCATCATGCAGGTGCTCCGGCACGCCGAGGTGTCGGTGACGATGGAGATCTATTCGCAGGCGTCCTCGGACGCCACCCGCGATGCCCTCAAGCGCCTGGGCGAGAGCCTGCGGTGACCTGCTGCTGTACTTCACTGCTGTACAGAAGCACCAGAGGGCACACCCATGGATCGGATGTGCCCTCTGACCTCTGTCGGGGTGGCCGGATTCGAACCGACGACCTCTTCGTCCCGAACTGGCGGCGAGCAGGTCGGATCGGGTGTCATCCGAGGTCGTCCGGCCTGCTGGGGTCGCGCTGGGTCGGGTTCGGCGGGTGGGGTTGCTGTACTTCGCTGCTGTACTGCTCGTCGACGAGGAACTGCCGGAAGTGGGTGCGCATCCCCAGCCAGTGACGGTGTTCGTCGCAGGGGTGGAGTCGGCCGCACCGGCACAGACTGAGGGTCGACTCGGCGTGCTTGGTCAGCAGGATGTCGGCGTGGTCGACCTGGGCTTGGGCGTACTCGCGGAAGGCGGCCGAGGTGTAGAGGGCTCCCATCGGTCACCGCCCCGACTCGGGGGTGTGGCGGTGGAGCCAGAGGGCTTCGGCGACGGCGTCTCTGGGGTCGATGTCGCCGGACGCCAGGCGCTCGCGGGTGACGGCGATCCAGGGCGGCGAGGCGGGAGTGACTTCGCCGCAGGCGGTTCGCATCCCCTCCTGGGCGAGCTGGGCGAGTCGGCAGGGGTCGCGTTGGTTCGTGTGCCAGCAGCCGGCGATCACGCAGAAGCCGAAGCTGTCAGGCCGGTGGGCCTCCCAGAGGGCGCGGGCCAGTCGCCACAGGAGGCGGTGCTGGCAGTCGGCGGGCGGTTCCAGGGGCGGGTTCTCGACATCGAAGGACACGCGCCGACGATCCCGTCCGCCAGCAGCCCGTTCCATGACCAGCGGTCATGTCACGGTGACATGGGACGACTCGACCAGTACGAATGGTCGCCCTAGGCTGTCGGCCTGAAACCTTGAGTAGTTGGAATGCGACGCTGGGAGCTGCCATGCTGCCCGATCCACTGCGAATACCGGAGGATGCGTGGTCGCACGGGGAGGTATTGGCCGCCCTGGCCGCCCGCGACATCGGCGGGCTGTTCCGCTGGATCACGAGTATCACCGGGGCGAGTCAGAGCCGGATCGGGGCCGCCGTCGGGCTGGAACAGGGCTACGTCAGCCGGATCATGGCCGGACGCAAGGTCACCTCGATCGACGTCCTGGAGCGGATCGCCGACGGCTGCCGGATGCCCGACCAGGCGCGGACCACGATGGGCCTGGCACCCCGACAGGCAGCACCACCGGCCGGCTCCGGCCGGCGTATCCCCAGCGAGCCGACGTTTCACCGGACCTGGCAGGAGGACGTACGCAGTGCCGCAGAGCTTTGGGGAGGTGACGTGAACCGTCGAGACGTACTCCGGCAGGTGGCTTTCAGTTCCGCCGGCTACACGCTGCCGGCGCTGCGCTGGTTCACCGCCCCCGACCCGGCCCCGGTCACCCAACCCGGACGCAGCGCGGTCGGTCAACCCGAGATTGACACCATCCGGGCGATGACGGCGACCTACCGCCAGTTGGACAACCAGTACGGCGGTGGGCACGCCCGCGACACCGTCGCCCGCTACCTCCATCAGGAGGTGACCCCGCTGCTCACCGACGGCCGGTACGACCATCCCACCGGCCAGCGGCTGCTCAGTGCCGCCGCCGAACTGGCCCAACTCGCCGGCTGGCAGGCGTACGACACGGCCGAGCACGGCATCGCGCAGCGGTACCTGACCCTCGCCCTGGACTTCGCCCACGCTGCCGGGGACGACGGCCTCGGCGCGGAGATCCTCGCCGCGATGAGCCACCAGGCCACCTACCTCGGCCACACCGCCACCGGCCTCGACCTGGCCCGCGCCGCCGGCCAAACCGCCCGCCGCGCCGGGATCCCCGTCCTGACCGCCGAAGCGCACGTCATGGAAGCCCACGCCCTGGCCAAGGCCAACGACGAACGGGCCTGCGCCGCCGCCCTGCACCAGGCAGAGCAAGCCCTCGACCGGGCCGACCGCAGCACCGACCCGCAATGGCTCAGCTACTTCGACGAGGCATACCTGTCGGCCAAGTTCGGCCACTGCTTCCACGCCCTCGGACGCAACACCCACGCCGAACGCTTCGCCGCCCGATCCCTGCGCATGGACAACCGCTACGTACGCGGCAGAACCTTCAACCTCGCCCTACTCGCCAGCGTCCACGCACAACAGGGCGAACCCGACCGGGCCTGCGCCATCGGCGCGGAAGCCCTGACGCTGACTGCCCAGCTCCGCTCCGCCAGGGCCGTCCGCTACCTTCGCGACCTGCAAACCCAGCTCGCCCCGCACCGGCGGCTACCCGCCGTCCGGCACTTCACCGGCCGCATCGACGCCACCCTCGGCCCTCGACGCTGACCGTCACAGCTCTCCCCGGGCCTTGCGCGCGACCAGCTCCAGCACCGCGATCACTGTGCCGGCACCGACGATCTCACCCCGGGACACCAGCCCGTACGCCTCGTCGAGCGGAATCCACGCGACCTGCTCCGCCTCGTTCACGTCCACGGGTGTGCCGATGTGCTCGGCCTGCCGGGCCAGGAACAGCAGGTTCTCAGCGTCGGCAGTGCCGACCCACGGTTGGAAGGACAGCAACGGCTCCACCGACTGGGGCCGCCAGCCGGTCTCCTCCTCGACCTCCCGCACGGCGCACTGCGCCGGGTGCTCGTCGTCGTCGACGTAACCGCCGGGCAGCTCCCACACCCACCGGTCGAACACGAACCGATGCCGCCGCATCAACAGCAGCCGTTCCTGATCGTCGAGCACGGCGACCATGGCCGACCGGGGAGCCCGAATCACGTACTGCTCGAAGCGCACCCCGTCCGGCAACTCCACCTCGGCGACGCTCAGCCGCGCCCGCCGGGTGTCGTCCACCACCCGCTCGCCGTGGATGGTCCACCGGGTCAACTCCGTCGCCTGCTCCTCCACCACCCCGCCAGTATCCGCGCCGAACCCTCACCACGCGCCGCAGGCAACGCCTCCTGGGCGCACTGCTCGGACCGCCGCCCATCCGACAAACACCCCCACCGACCCCCGTCGGGGGATGCGGTTTCAGGTTGTCGCCGCTGCCAACCGGCCGCGATCCGCGTCGGCGAGCAGGCGTCGGCCGTCGTCGAGTCCTCCTCGGAACCGACCTTGATCGGAGTTTGCGCTGCCTTCTCGATGCCTCGGCCCCGCCTGCAATCCATCGGCCCCTTTCAAGGAAGAAAACCATGGCCCCTGGCGGGGCCACCCACAGGTGGGTGAAACTCGGTCGGCGGTGTCGCTCGCCGTCGCCGGTTGTGCTTGGTGCCCTCGCGG
>NZ_JBNCKT010000077.1:0-27972 GCF_049841675.1 Micromonospora sp. DT4 | reverse complement strand
GCCAAGATCATGCCAGCCACAGCCACCACAGTAGACCGCAGCCCCGCTCAGCCGATCAACTCAAGCTGAATACGTACGGTCGGACCACGTCACCGGTCGAGCGCATGCGGTGATGCTCTTCGATACTGTCGACGTATGCGCCATCGTCGAGAGCGAGTCACGCACCGCCGTTCCCATCCGGCGATGGAGTCCGCACGACTGCCCGCCGAGGCGCGGCGGTCGGTGGTGACGGTCGGTGCTCCCACGGCGGGGTGCTCTCTGCCTGCTCGGGCCGGATTCCCCGGCCGTGTCCTCTGAGGTCGTCGCGGTACTGCGCCTCGCGCCGCTGGCGCTCGGGTGGCCCAGTGTCCACCGGTTCGTGCGACGCGAGGTCGGCGAGATCATCGAGGTCTTCGACCGGACGGTGGACCCGATCGTCGACCGGAGCGTCGCCGGGGCGCGCCGGCGACGGGAGATCTCCCGGATTCTGTTGAGCACCAGCGTCAAGGTGTGTCTCGCGATGTCCGGCTACGCGCAGGCGGTCGGCATCGCGTTCCAGGCCGATCGAGCCATCCTGGGCAGCTCCTTCACGCGCGTGTACGACGATCTGTTCGACAACTTCCGCGCCCCCAGCCTGGACGAGCGGCTCACGGTCCTGTTCGACGGTGGGTCCTTCCGCCCGCAGTCGGACGCCGCGGCGGTGCTGCTGGGGCTCTACCGCGCCATCGAGGTGGCGTTGCGACGAGAGGAGTCCGACCCGGTCTACGCCGCCCTGCGCCGGATGCATCGGTTCCAGATCCAGTCGCGCCAGCAACGAGGGCGTGCCGTCTCCGGGGCGGAGCTGCGCCGGATCACCTGAGGTAAGGGTGGGCTCGGCACGACGGCCCTGTTCGGATTACTACGCCCGGCCCTGTCGCCGGACGACCAGCGGCTGCTGCTGGAGTTGGGCGACGTCCTCCAGGTGCTGGACGACTATCACGACGTGGCCCTGGACCGCCGTCGCGCTGATCGCGTACACGGTCGATCGGTGTCAGTCGGCGCGTCCAGGTCCTCGGCGATGAGGCCGAGCAGAGGCTGCGCCCAGTACAGGTTGGCGGTGGCCGCACCGCCCGCCACCGCGAACAGGAACGTCAGTGGGCGGCTCAGTTCCGAGGGCGGTGCCGGGCTGGGCGCTGCCACCCCGCGACGCTAGTCGACCGGCGGATCATGCCGAACCGCTGGTCACTGACCTGGTTCTCCATCGCCTGCCAGATCAGCTCGCGCACCTTGGCGCTGTCCAGGACGGACCGCAGCTCACGCCGTACCACGGGGTCTTCGCCTGCCGAGGCGATGGCCGCGGCCAGGCCCGGTCGGTCCGCGAGCGGCTCCACCGCCGCCGCGACGAGCGGCCGGCGCACCTCGTCCCGCTCCAACAGGTAGCGCCTTCAGGAGATCGCGGTTCATGTGTCATCCGCTATCCGCAAACGACAGCGGGCCAAACTCCGGCGACAACGCGTCGGCCACGCCCGGTGCCGGACTCCCACGGTCGGAGGCGTGTCGAGGCCGGTGGGGCACTATCGTTCTGGGGTGCACATCCGTTTCGACGTCCCCGCCGATCCCGCCTACCCCGCTCGCGTGGCGGCCACCCTCGCCGGTGTCCGGCTGCGCCGGTACAGCTACGTCGGCGCGGTGCTGGTGGTGGTCGGGGCGATCGGTCTGGCGCTCGCGCGCGGTTTGGGCTGGGGCGAGCGGGCGTCCCCGCTGTGGATGGCGTTGGTGGTGGGCGGCGTGCTGTCGATGCTGTACCTGCCGTGGGTGCGGTCGCGGGCACTGCGCCGCTCGGGCAGTTACGCCGTCGAGGGCGCCTACGAGATCACCGACCACAACATCATGATGCGCAGCGGGTCGGAGTCCGGCGGTATCGCGTGGGACGGCGTCGCGCAGGTGCAGGACACCCCGGACTTCTGGATCGTGTACGTCGGCCGGATGCCGGCGACCGTGATTCCCCGGTGGTTGATGCCCGCCGAGGATGCCGAGACGTTGCGCGGGTTCCTGGCCGACCGAGGGCTGCTGCGGGCGCGGTGACGTCCTGCGCGGTCGCGTTCCTGGCCTGCGACGCGGCCCGCTGGGTCACCCGTCAGGTCATCGCGGCGAGCGGTGGCCTCTTCCTGGGGTCGCGTCCCTGACGGCGCGGGGTCGGTTCTGCGGCTGGGCGAGGAAGCGCAGGTACTCCGTCCGGTCGAACGGGTTGCCGTCGGTGCGGGACCGGCGCGGCGGCTCGCCGGACACCGGTCGGTCACCGCCGGGCGTCGACGACCACAGGCCCTCCCCGCTGGACAGGTCGGGCAGGTGCCGCTGCGCCCGGAGTTCGAGCCGCGCCGGCAGCACGCCGCTGATCCGCCAGCCGGCGGCGATGTCGTCGGTGCCGTCGACCCGGGCGCCGAGCCGGCTCAGGTACGACGTGACCGGGCCGAGCCGGTCGGCCGGCACCTCCGCCTCGAAGCGGCGGCACGGCTCGAAGACCCGCGTGCCGGCCTCGGCGAGCGCCTGCATGAGGACGTACGGAGCGAGGTCCCGGAAGTGCCCGGCGGTGGTGATCGGCGACCAGTAGCCGCTGTGGGTGAGAGTGATCCGGATGTCGGTGACGGGCCAGCCGTGACAGCCCTGGTCGAGGGCGGCTCGAGTGGCGTCCTCGATGGCTGTGTGGAACGACAGTGGCAGCGACCCGAGTTCGACCTCCCGTCGGTAGTCCACGCCGGTGCCGGGCTCGACCCGGAACCCGACCGTCCCGAAGAAGCCGTGTCCGATGATCTCCACGGCGGCGCCCGTGCCGGTCGGCCGCTCGACGTGCATGAGCAGCCCCGGCCCGAACTCCGTATCGATCCCGTACGTCTCGGCCAGCGTGGTGGTCAGCACCTCGCGCTGCACCTCGCCGTAGAGCAGCACGCTCGTGCCGCCGTCCGGGGCCACTCGCGTACGCAGGAACGGGTCGGTCTCGGCGATGTCCACCAGCGCCGCGTGCAGCGCCAGCGTCTGGGACACGTCGCGGGGTCGCACCACCGCCTCCAGGGTCGGCGCGGGAAAGTACGACCGCCCGTCGAGGCCGGCCGGGCTGCCGAGCTGGTCGCCGAGGCGTACACCGGTCAGGCCTGCGACCCGGGCGATGTGGCCGGCGGTCAGCGCGGTGGGCGGGGCCTGGTCGGTGGTCGCGCCGACCACCTCGAGCCGGGTGATCCGCCCGCGTGTCGCGGTGGTCCGGCCGTCCGGCTCCCGGCGGTACGCGGTGACCCGTTCCCGCGCCCGGAACTGCCCGCCGTACGCGCGCAGATACGCCACCCGCTCGCCCGAGGGGTCGCGCTCGATGGCGAACACCCGCGCCCGCGCATCCGGCTCGGCCGGCGGCGACGCCGGGAGCACGGCCGCGATGGCGTCCAGCAGCTCCGGTACGCCGGCGCCGGACAACGCCGAGCCGAACAGCAGCGGGTGCACCTGCCCGGCGGCGACCTGCGCCCGAAGCGCCTCGTCGATGCGGTCGGGGTCAGGTGGCAGCTCGTCCACCAGGGCGGCCAGCAGTCCGTCGTCGTGCTCGGCGAGCACCTCGGCGAGCCGGTGGGCGGCGCTGTGGTCGTACCCCGGATGGTGTGGCCGGTAGGTGGCCCCGGGGGTGCCGGGCGCGCGGACCGTGCCCAGCGGGACGACGGCCGGGGTGAGGAGCCGGCGCACGTCCGCGACCAGCTCGTCGGCGCGGGCGCCGACCCGGTCGATCTTGTTGACGAAGACCAGGGTGGGCAGCCGGAGCGACCGGAGGATCCGCATGATCCGGCGACTGTGCGGCTGGACGCCCTCGACGGCCGACAGCACCAGGACGGCCGCGTCGAGTACGCCGAGCGCCCGCTCGACCTCGGCCACGAAGTCGCTGTGCCCGGGGGTGTCGAGCAGGTTGACCCGGCGGTCGCGCACGGTGAACGAGGCGACGGTGCTGCGGATGGTGATGCCCCGCCGGCGCTCGATCTCGCCGGTGTCGGTCTGGGTGGTGCCCGCGTCGACGCTGCCGAGCCGGTCGATGACACCGGTGGTGTACAGCAGGCGTTCGGTCAGGCTGGTCTTACCGGCGTCGACGTGGGCGACGATGCCAAGGTTGACGGTCTGCACAGGCTGTCGGGTCCTCGAAAGCTCGCGTCCGGATGGGCGGGGTTCCGAGTCCTCGCATCGCCGTGCTCCCGTCTCCTGGGTGTGCCGGGCCGTGTGAACCCGGTCCTTCTTCGGCCAGACTGACACGGCCGGCGACGTCGGGCCACCGATTAACGCGCGCGCTTGATTAGATAGTGATCAGTCAATAGACTGGGGGCGGGCGTCGCCGGGTTCCGGGCAACAACCGGACCGGCGACTGACAGCTCCACCTCGAGCCGGGCACGTCGGTCGTACGCATCGACCACTCGCCGTGGCGCATCGCCGCGCCGTACCCGGCGTGTCGGCGCACCGCGTCCGTCCCGGACGCGCGCTGCCGCGCCGGTTCCTCCCGCTCGATGGCAGAAGGACTCCCCATGACGATTCTCCGCGCCCGCCCCGCCCCGACCCTCGCGGCCGTCGCCGCGCTGGCCGCCGCCGTGACCGCGACCGGCACGGTCCTGCTCGTCGTTCCGGCCTCGGCCGCCCAGGGCTGCCGGGTCGACTACACGCCCAACCAGTGGCCCGGCGGATTCACCGCCAGCGTCAAGGTCAGCCCCGGCGACACCGCCGTCTCCAGCTGGACCGTCACCTGGACCTACGCCGGGAACGAACGTGTCACGAACGGCTGGAACGCCACGGTCAGCCAGTCCGGATCGACGGTGACCGCCCGCAACATGTCGTACAACGGCGGCATCCCGGCCGGCGGCGCCGCCGAGTTCGGCGTCCAGGGCACCTACGGCACCAGCGGCGGCGCGCCGACCGGGTTCAGCCTGAACGGCGTACCGTGCAACGGCATCGCGCCGACCACGCCCCCGCCGACGAGCGCACCCCCGACCACGCCGCCGCCCACGACGCCGCCGCCGACCACGCCTCCGCCCACGACGCCGCCTCCGCCCACGACGCCGCCTCCGCCCACGACGCCGCCGCCGACCACGCCTCCGCCCACGACGCCGCCTCCGCCCACGACGCCGCCACCGCCCACGACGCCGCCACCGACCACGCCGCCGCCCACGACGCCTCCGCCGGTCGGCTGTGCCGGGGCGGTGCTCTGCGACGGCTTCGAGAATCAGACCGGCTCGACGCCGTCAGGCGACTGGGCCGTGGTCAGCCCGGACTGTTCGGGCGCGGGTACCGCCACCATCGACACGGCCACCACGCACAGCGGCAGCCGGGCCGTCCGGATCAACGGCGCGGCCGGGTACTGCAACCACGTCTTCATCCGGTCCGCGAAGAACCTCGGCAGCGTGGGCAGTGTCCGGTACGGGCGGATCTGGGTCCGGCACACCACCGCCCAGCCCGCCGACCACACCACGATGATGGCGATGACGGACTCCGCCGACGGCAACCGGGACCTGCGGATGGGTGGCCAGAACGGCGCGCTGCAGTGGAACCGCGCCTCCGACGACGCGACCCTGCCCGAGCAGAGCCCCGCCGGGGTGGCGCAGAGCGTGCCGCTGCCCACGAACCGGTGGACCTGCCTGGAGTTCATGGTCGACGGCTCCTCCGGTCAGCTCCGTACCTGGCTGGACGGCACCGCCATCGCGGGACTGACCGCGGACGGCGTACCGACGCACGACATCGACGGGCAGTGGTACAACCGCACCTGGCGACCGCAGCTCACCGACCTGAAGCTGGGCTGGGAGAGCTACGGCAACGGGGCTGACACCCTCTGGTACGACGACGTCGCGGTCGGCGCCAGCCGGATCGGCTGCTGACCGCTGGACGAGGTCGAGGGTGTGGCGCGGCCGTCGTGTCACGCCCTCGGCCAATCCGACGGACCCCGGCTGTGCGCCCGGAGCGGCCCGCCGGGTGGAGGTTGGCGGCACGACGCGGCGATAGCCTGCTGTCATGGCGAGCACCGAACTCCAGGAGCTGATCGTCGCGGACGCCGACGCGCTGCGCGCGTGGTTGTCCGCCAACCACGCCACGTCGCCGGGCGTCTGGCTCGCCCTGACCAAGAAGGGCGGCACGGTCACGACGCTGTCCTGGCAGCACGCGGTCGACGAGGCGCTCTGTTTCGGCTGGATCGACGGGCAGGCCCGTAAGGGAGACGAGGAGTCCTCCTGGATCCGGTTCACACCCCGCCGCCCGCGCAGCGCCTGGTCACAGCGCAACGTCGCCCACGTGGCCCGGCTCGAGGAGCAGGGACGGATGACGCCCGCGGGTCGGGCCGCCGTGGAGGCGGCGAAGGCCGACGGGCGGTGGGCGGCCGCGTACGCCCCGCCGTCGGAAGCCGAGGTACCGGCCGACCTGCTCGCCGCCATCGCGGCCGACCCCGCGGCCCAGGCCATGTTCGACGTGCTCACCAAGACCAACCGGTTCGCCCTCATCTACCGAGTCAACGCCGCGAAGCGGGTGGAGACCCGCAAGCGCAAGATCGGTGAGTTCGTCGCCATGTTGGCCCGCCACGAGACCCCCTACCCGCAGAAGGCCAGGCCGTCGAGCGCTCCGTCCTCGTGATCATCGCGGGGTGGTGCGTCGGCGCCGCTGGTCGTTCCCGACGGCGCAGACAGCGAGAAGCAGTACGCCGACCTGCACCTCGCGGTCATCGACCATCGCCACGACACCGTGGTGCGCATGCGCGATTCGGGCGAGATCGACGACGAGGTGCTCCGCCGGGTCCAGGACGGCCTCGACCTCGAACAGGTCCACATGACCCAGCGGCGGGACAACGACGCGCGCTGAACGTCCCGCCGCCGGTAGTGGGGGATCAGTCGGCGCCGTCCACGCGGGCGGCGATGTCCCGCAGCGCGGCGATGTGGCCGCTCAGGGCCGTCCGACCGGTCCTGGAGAGGTTGATCCAGGTCCGGGGGCGCTTGCCCACGTAGCCCTTGCGCACCTCGACGTACCCACCGTCGCTCAACGTCGAGATCCGCTTCGACAGGGCCGAGTCGCTGAGCTCCATGGCGTCACGGACGAACGCGAACTCGGCCCACTCGGTCCCCGCCAGCAGCGCCAGGATGGCCAGCCGGGTGGGATCGAGCAGGGCCGGGTCCAGCTTCGGGTCGGCCGCCACGGTCAGGCCGGGCGGGCGAGGACGCGGCGCTGCCACCACGGACCTGCGGCGGCCAGCAGCACACCGACGGTCAGGCCGCTCCACACCCAGACGTGCGGGACGTCCAGGGCGCTGGCGAGCGCCAAGCCGCCGATCAGCAGGGCCACCCCCAGGACCGACCACAGCAGGATCGACGTGTCGGTGGTGGCACGGGGACGCACTGGCCGCTTCAGCAGGGCCGATCCCCACCTGGTGTTGGGGAACATCGCGGCGAACAGCAGCAGGATGACGATGGTGGTGCCGTAGGTGCGCACGAAATCCGGATACCGGTCGGCGGCGAACCCGCAGATTACGGCGGCGACACCGCTGGCGAGCCAGGCCCACCACGGCCAGCCGGCGGCCGTCGCCGTCTGGTCACGCCGCCGGTCGACGTCCTCAAGAGCTCGTCGTGCCTCTTCTGGAGTCGGGGCGGTGCTCATCGCGCAACTCCTTGAGCTAGGGAAAATGCTTGCTCGTATGGAAAGTTAGCATTCACTTTCCATACGAGCAAGTACTTGCCGCGCGCGTCACGGCGCTGCCGTCCGAACGGGGTGTGAGCCTGGCGGCAGCGCCGTGCGGGCTCACTCCGGGAGCTGGTAGAGGCGGTGGCGGGTGACGGTGTCGAAGCATGTCGGAGATTTGCGTCGCGCCGCGCGCGAGCAGGCCCTCGGCGGTGCCCTCGTCGCTGTCCGCCCCTCCCCACCAGCCCCAGTGCGAGGCGATCAGGTGCTTCCTCGCCTCCGTGATCGCCGACTCCTGGCAGGCGTCCTCGGCGTCGGGGCCGGAACCCAACAGACGGTGTGCCACGGCGAGCATGCCGGCGGAATGACGGTCGAAGAGCAGCGCGAAGTTGGCCGGATCGCCATGCTGGGCGCTCCGCACCAGCTGAGGCGTGTCGCCGGCCGACACGGACGCCGAGGTCGCGAGGAGCATCCGGGAACGCCTAGCTCGCCGGCGGGAAAAACCGGTCCAGGAGATCGAACTTTCGTCTCGCCAGCGACGTCTGCTGTGCATGGGTAACGAGACAGGGCCGCATCATGGCGTCGCTGACCGGTTCGATGCGTGCCGTCTTCGTCCCGGAAGTCGGTTTCGCCGCGCCCGGGATTGTCGGATCATCCGCCCCGCGTCCGGAATGTTCCAATCCAGTCATCGTCAAGTAAGCCTCCACCAGATGGACACAGCGTGATCAACGTGAGGGACGACGTCGGCTCCGGTCGGGCAGAGGAAGCGGCGTCGCAGGAGGGACCACGCCTGCAGATCATGGGCCCGCTGCGGGTCTGGCACGGCGAGACCGAGCTCGACGCGGGCCCCCGTCAGCAACGCCGCCTCCTGGCGGTCCTGCTGGCCCGGCAGGGGCGTCCCACCACCACCAGCGATCTGTTGGACCTCGTCTGGGGTCCCGACTCGCCGGCCAGCGCCGTGAACGTGATCCACAAGTACGTCGCGGCGCTGCGCCGCCTGCTCGAACCCGACCTGCCCCCGCGGGCCGTCGGCTCGTACCTGCTGCGGCACGGCAACGGGTACCTCTTCGTGGCCGGGCCGGAGACGCTCGACCTGGTCGCGTTCCGCCGCGACGTCTCGGCGGCGAAGTCCAGCCTGGCGCAGGACCGTCCGGACGACGCGTTGGAGCACTACCTCGACGCGCTGCGGCGTTGCCAAGGCTCGTCCGCTGACGGCCTGGTCGACAGCGCAGCCGCCGCGGCAGTCCTCGCGGGCATCGACGGCGAGTTCTTCGACGCCGCGATCGCCGCCGCCGCGGTGGCCGTGCGACTGCGGCAGCCCGCCCGTGTGCTGGTGCCGCTGCGGCTCGCGGCGACGATGGGTCAGCTCAACGAACCGGTCCACGCGAGCCTCGTGACGACCCTCGCCGCAGCGGGCCAACAGGCCGAGGCGTTGGCGGTGTACCGCGCGATCCGGAGGCGCCTCGACGAGGAGTTGGGTATCGGCCCCGGCTACCACCTTCAGGACGCCCACCGGCGGGCCCTCACCCAGACGGCGCTGGCACCCGCCGAGGACGGCGACCCCGTGCTGGCCCGACGGACGACGCCGGTGCGCCCGGCGCAGCTCCCGCCGGATTCACCTCTCTTCGTGGGCCGCGAATCCGAACTGCTGATCCTGCGCGACCTGACCACGGAGACGCGGACCGCCGATCGGACCAGCCCGCTGGTGATCTCCATGGACGGCATGGGCGGAGTGGGCACGTCGACGCTCGCCGCGCACTTCGCGCACCGGGTGGCCGACGAGTTCGCCGACGGGCAGCTCTATCTCGATCTCCGGGGGCACCTCTGCGAGGGCGGGCGCCTGTCGGACGACGACGCGGTGCGTTCGCTGCTGCACCTGGTGGGCGTGGCCGCCTCCGACGTACCCGACACGTTCGACGCGCGCATCGGGATGTACCGCAGCATGACAGCCGGTAGACAGATGCTCTTCCTGCTGGACAACGCCCACGACGCCGCCCAGGTACGCCCGCTGCTGCCGAACTCGGCCCGAAGTCTCGTGATCGTCACCAGCCGGCGGGCCCTCGTCGGGCTCGCGGCGTTCGACGGCGCACACCTGCTCCGGGTCGACCCGCCCGACCTCCCGACGGCCCGTCGACTGCTCGAACGTCGTCTCGCCGGCCTGCCGAGCCGGTCGACCCACGGGGGCTGTGCCAGCACCGCCGACGAGATCATCGAGCTGTGCGGCCGGCTTCCACTGGCGCTGGCCATCCTGGCGGCCCGGATCGCCGCTCGCCCAGGGCTGTCGCTCGCGACCATCGCCGCGGAGCTGCGCGACAGCGCCCGCCGGCTCGAGGCGTTCGCGGGTGGCCCTGGATTGACCAACCCGCGTACCGCCTTCTCGTGGTCCTACCGGCAGCTCAGCCCGGAGGCCGCCCGGCTGTTCCGACTGCTGTCGGTCGCCCCGCTGCCCGGTGTCACGGCCGAGGCCTGCGTGAGCCTCGCCGACCGCGACCCGGACAGCACGCGCGCCCAGCTCGCCGAGCTGATCGACGCGGCACTGGTGACCGAGCACGAGGACGGCCACCTCACGTCGCACGTCCTGGTGAAGGCGTACGCCGAGGAACTCCTAGAGGCCGAGGAGTCGGCGACGGAACGACAGGCGGCGCTCAGCCGCCTGCTACAGCACTACCTGCACAGCAGTTACCAGGCGCAGCTGGCGCTGGACCCGAACCGGCCGCCGATCGAGCCGCCACCGCCGCTGCCCGGCGTCGTCGCCCAGCGGCCGGGCACGTACGACGAGGCCATCGCCTGGTTCGACCGCCAGCGGGAGATGCTCATGGAGGCGGTGCGCCTGGCTGCCGACGTCGGGTACGGCATCGTGCCGTGGCAGCTCGCCATCGCCATGCAGCAGTACCTGCAGTGGGCCGGACGTTACCAGGACTGGGAGGACGTCATGCGGATCGCGCTGAGGGCCGCGCGGGAGCGCGGCGATGTCGTGGGGGAGGCGCACGTCCTGCGCAGCCTGGCCGGCGCACGGTACCTGCTCGGCGCCCACGAGGAGGCGCTCCACCTGCTCGGTGAGGCCGCACGGACCTACCGGGACCGGAACATGCGTCTGGAACAGGCGTTGGTGCACAACAACTACCACGAGGTGTTCAGCGCGCTCGGCCGGCACGATCGTGCCCTTGAGCACGGCGCCAAGGCGTTGTCGTTGTTCCGTGTGCTCCACAACCGTCGCGGCGAGCTCCGCAGTCTGCTGCGCACGGGAAGGTCGTTGACCGCCCAGGGGCAGGTCGCGGAATCGATCCGGGTGCTCCGGGACGCCCTCGACCTCAGCCAGCGGGTGGGGCGCGCGCACGAGGAGAGCGAGATCCGGGCCGCCGTCGCGGACAACCTGGCCGAGACCGGGCGCGTCGCGGAGGCGGTGACGGAGCTGGAGCTTGCGGCGAGCACAGCGCGGCGCGTGGGGGATCGGCCGTCGCAGTTCGACGCGCTGCGGCAGATGGCCGGCGTTCTCATCGCCGCCGGTGACGCGGCCGCGTCGCGCCGGGCTATTGAACAGGCGCGGACGCTGCTGCGGGAGTTTCCCGACGGCGGCACCGACGGCATGCGCGCCTCGGTCACCCGTCTCGCCGAGAGACTGAACTGACCGCGCCGTCTGCCGTGACCCGTCCGGGGAAGCCGGATTTTCGTCCCGGGCACGAGGTGTTTCGTTGTCGAGTGCTGGCGCGACGAGATCGGCCAGCACGGATGGGAGTACGCGTGAAGGCTGTCGTGCGGCATGGCATCGGTGACATCCGGGTCGACGACGTGCCCGAGCCCCGCATCGAACAACCCACTCGGGCTGCGGACCGGCACCGCCTCGTTCTCTCCGCGTACCAGCGCGGCGCGTCCCGGGTGATCGCGATCGACGGGCACGCCGACCGGCTGGAGCAAATCCATCCGGAGGACGTCGTGACGGAGCACGAGCCGCTCACGGACGCGGTCGGCGCGTACCGGGAGTTCGACCTCTGCGCAGCCCCGGCTGGCTGAAGGTCCCCCCTGCGCGCCACCTGAGGTCGTCCACGTGATGACGGCGGCGGCACCGGCCCTGAACCGATCCCGGACCTGTTCCGTGTGAGGGTCGAACGGTTTCCGGACCTCCTGGAAGCCGGGTGACCGCTGGAGATTTCCGATGATGCGCAACCACGTGACACCCCTCATCGCCGCGCTGGCCGTCGGCGCGGTGACGCTCACGGCGTGCGGCCCGAGTCAGGTGCCACCCGGCCCGGCGCGGGCCGCCGACCTGAGCGGCAGCCCGGCGGCGTCGCCGCAGGGCGGGGCGGGCGTCGCTGACCTCGCCCTCAGGTCCGGCACCGCCGAGTCCAACAACGCGGCGGCGGGCACCGGTGACTGGGCGGTACCCAACGGCGGGGTGGCGACCGGGGCCATGCGCGAATCGGCGCAGCGCTGGGTCCAGCTGAGCGTAGGCAAGGCGGGCAAGCTCGACCCGGTCGTCGTCAACGGCGCGGGGCTGACCCTCTACCGGTTCGACAAGGACAGCAACAACCCGCCGACGTCGAACTGCGACGGTGACTGCGCCGCGACCTGGCCGCCGGTCACGGTGATGCCGGGCGGCAAGATCTTCGTCGCGAGGGTCAAGGCGGAGGCCGTCGGCACCGTCCGGCGCCCGGACGGCAGCCGGCAGGTCACCATCGGCGGCTGGCCGGTCTACCGCTTCGCCAAGGACACCAAGGCAGGCGACACCCTGGGCCAGGGTGTCGGAGGCACCTGGTTCGGCGTGACCCCGGCCGGCGGGAAGGCCGGCGTGTCCGGTGACGAGCAGCCCGCCGCGGACTCGCCGGCGCCACCGGCCACCAGCGCGGTCCTCTTCGACGACCCGAACTTCGGCGACGGCGCCGGCTCGCAGGGCGTCGCCGGCACCGGCTGCCGCAACCTGAGCCGCCCGGGCGTCTCCTCCTCGGTGGCGGCCCCCGGCTCGCTCAAGCTCTGGGCCGGCCCGGACTGCACCGGCCGGTCGAAGGTGATCAACGGGGACGTCGCGGATCTGGGGACTGTCGACTTCGACAACGCGGTCGTCTCGGTGCGCCTGGGCTGACCCCACGGTACGGCTCGCGCCGGCCCGGCCACTGGCCGGGCCGGGTCGGTCGAGCGCGGCCACCGGCCGCTGACGGTGGCCGGTGGCTGGCTCAGCCACCGGCCGCTGACGTGATTGGCTACAGCTTCGCGCTGACGTACGCCATGCCGTCGGTCGTCTCCACCCGGACACTGTCGACCTCGGCCGCGTCCATCAGGGCACTGCCGTCCAGGGTGACGCCCTCGGCGGCGCCGCGCTCCGACACCAACCAGCTACCCGCCAGCACCGTGCTGCCGTCCCTGCCCACGACCAGGAGGCGGCAGCGTTGGCCCTGCGGGATGCCGGAGACCGTGGCGTTGACGCGTACCCAGCCGGGGGCCGGTGTGACGGCCACGGCGAGGCGGGCACCGGTCCGCGCGTCGGAGGTGCTGGTGGAGCGGACCGTCTGGTCGGCCGCGACACTCGGGGTCGGCGGCGGCGCTGTCGCGTCCGTCGTGCCGTCGCCCGGGGGAAGGAGGAAGACACCCCCGAGGACGGCGGAGGCGACGACCGCCGCGGCGACTCCGGTGACGGCGTGGCGGCGACGGCGCTGGTCGGCGGCCTCGCCGCGGATCTGGCGCAGGGTGCGCTGCAACAGCAGGTCGCCGTCCTCCGGCGGGCCGTCGAGCAGCATCACGTCGGGTACGTTCTCGAGCGCGCCCGCCCACGTCCGCAGCGATTCGATCTCGGCTCGACACTGCGCGCAACCCGCCAGGTGCTCCTCGGCTCGGTACGTCGCCTCCTCATCGAGCGCCCCCAGCAGATAGCCGCCGATGTCGAAGTGGTCGGCGCGGGGCGATGAGCTGTCGGATGTCATGAGGCAGGCCGTTCCACTCCGGCGCGACGCTCGGCGAGATCGCGGAGTGCTCGGAGTGCGTAGTAGGAGCGAGACTTCACGGTGCCCGGTGGAATCCTGAGGACCTGTGCGGCTTCCGCGACTGAACTCCCGCGCAGGTATACCTGCTCGAGCACCTGTCGGTGTTCCGTGGAGAGGCGATTGAGCGCGTCCGTCACGACGATCGAGTTCACCACCTGGTCGGCGTGGTCACGCTCCACCGCGGCGTCCGTCGGGCCCTCCGGCACCTCGGGTGGCCGCGCGTTCCGGGCGCGGATGGTGTCGGTCACGATGTTGCGGACGACCGTCAACAGCCAACCCCGTACCGAGCCTCTGCCGTTGACCAGGCTGTCAGGGTGACGCCATGCGCGCACCAGCGCCTCCTGGACGACGTCCTCCGCGGCCGCGCGGTCGCGGGTCAACTGTGTCGCGTATGCGAGCATCGCGCGCCCGTGCTCCTCGAATATGGACCGGACCAGTGCCTCGCCTGCCACTTCGCGCCGACGAACAGGTCCTGATCCCGCCATTGCTACCACCCTTTTGCTGACCCTCACGTCGCCGGCGTTCCCGCCGGTCGTCTACGGGTCCTCAGGATGCACAGCCCGTTCGTACCGTTAGTTGATCGGTAGAAAGTTTGTCTACTGACCCACGTCGAGGCCGAAACGAGATGTCAGCGGTCGTCGATACGGGTCCGGCGCCCCGTATCCGCTGGGCCCGGACGGCGTGTCCGGGCCCAGCGGGGAGCCTGTCCTCCGACTACGGGGTGAACGGCCACGGCTCGCCGCTCTCCGGGACCTCCTCGGCGGCGAGGTCGCGTAACGCGTCCGCGAACAACCGCATGGCACGCGGCCCACCCGGATTCAGCAGTACGTCGACGCCGTCCGGCAGCAGCGTCAGCAACTCGTCCAGGTCGACCTGCCGCCACTCGGCCGCGTCGACCCGGGCCTGGTCCACGGCACCGGATGCGACGAGCACACACGGAACGCCGTCTGGCGCCGGTGCCACGATGACGCCGCCCTCGCCGTCCAACGCCACCTCGACGAGGCTGTCGCGCAGTGCCAGGAGCACCGCGTCGACGCCGGCGCGACCGGTGGCAACCAGAGCCGCGGAGGCGTCCACCGGGGTGGTGGGCGACGCCGGGTCCTCCGGCCGGTACAGCGGATTGGCGGTGAAGCGACCGACGGTGCCGTCGGGCTCGACCAGCCAGCCGCCGACGATGGCCGCCACCGGGGGCACGTCGGTCGCATCCGCCTCGTCTTCGTCGGGCGCGTTCCATCGCGCGTCCGTCAGCAGCATCCAACTCCGCTGCCGATCACCGTTGTCGTGCTCGCTCATCAACTCGTCCCCTCGACGCTCGGGTGGATTTGCTTGAACTTCCCGTCGTTCTGCACTGCCAACGTGGCGATGGGTCGGCCCGCGTCGGTCAGCAGACCCTCCACGTCCACGCCCTCGGTGGTGACCACCGTCTCGTTCGCCGCGAAGATCCGCCGGTCGCTGCCGAGATCCCGCATGGCGTTGGCGAAGTCCTGCCCCGCCGTGCCGGAGGTGTTGCCGAAGTTGCAGGAGATCATGGCAATGGACCGCTTCGGGTCCGCGGCGGTGTTGCTGGCCCGGAAGATGTCGTTGTGGTGCAGGACCTTCGCGAACTGACCACCCGGGACATGGAGCAACGTGCCGTTCTTCAGGCGTACGGAGGCGCCGTCCGGGTTGCCGTGCGCGATGACCAGGGTGGGTTCGGTCTTGAGTCGAGCCCACGGCGCGACCTGGAACTGGTTGCCCGCGAAGCCGGTGTCGGTACCGGGAAGCCTGCGGATCGCCTTCGTCCCCGGGTCGGCGATCTCCCCGCCGATGTTCCGGCCGAAGGCGAGGTTGGCGTCGGTCCGGGCCCAACTCGTGAAGCTCTCGTTGTCGGTGGCCCTGCTCGGGAAGAGCACGCCGATCTGTTTCCCGTTGTTGTCCACCAACGGGGTCGACTCGACGTCCGAGGCGTGGAACGTCTTGAGGTGACCCTTGCTGTTCTGGCCGAGGATCAGGGTCGGATCGTTGGCCTGCTTCTTCCGGGCGGCCTTGAGGTCCCGGTTGAACCGAATGTCGAACAACTTCTGGTCGACCTTGTTGAACACACCCTTGATGTTCTTGCCGATGTCGACCTCGGTGACGTTCGCGTCGATTCCGCGCCCCGGTGCGGCGTCGACGCCCGCCACGCCGCGGCTGTTGCCCGAGACCTCCTTGGTGCTGTCCTTGATGGCGTTCGAGACGCTGCCGGGGCGGATCTTGCCGGCGAACTTGTTGGCGAGCTTGATGACCCGGCCGACGATCCGTCCGCCCGGTACCAGACCGAGCGCCAGTCCGCCGGCGGCGAGGGCGATCTCCGCCGGGTCGCCGCCGAGGGCCGCCGCGGCGAGTTCGATGCTGCCGGAGAGGAAGCCGATCGCCGAACCGAGGGGCGGGAAGATGAACGAGGCGACCACCGAGAGCACGTCCAGGATGGTGGTGATCCACTCGATCACCGTGCTCTGGAGGAAGTCGATGAACGCCTCGAACGCCTCGACGATCTTGTCCCAGAGTGACCGTTGTGGCGCGTCCTTTGCCAACTGGTGCAGAGTTTCGGCAGCGGACCGGGCAGCCTGGTCGCGCAGGGCTGTCGCCTGACCGAGCAACGACTTCGCCCCGTCCAGCGCCTGCTGGGCGTCGGCCGCCCGGGTCTTGGCGGCGGCGGCGTCGTCGGTGGCCTGCTCCTTGGCGTCCGGGCTGGTCGCGGTGTCGGCGTTCATGATGAGAAGCGCCGCCGCCGCGGTGACGGCCGCCGCCTGGGCGGCGCTCTGGTCCTCGGACGCCTGTCGGGCCTGGTCGAGGGCGCGCAGCGACATCGTCTGCGCCTCCTCCAGCGACGGCAGGTAGCGCAGGTACGCGTCCGCCGCGCTGGCGTACGAGTTCGCCATCTGGTCCAGTCGCCCCGGCAGCTTGCCGATCAGGTCCCGGAAGGCGTCCATCGCCTTGCCTTGGCCGACGTCGATCTGGCTGCCCGACGCGAGCAGGTCGTGCGCCTCCTGGGTGGTTCTGGCCAGCTCCTGGTACGCCCGGGTGATCTCCTCGAAAGACTCGGGATCACCCGGCACTGGATCTGAGTCGAGTTGCAACACGAACCACTCGGCGTCGCCCGGACGCGTCATGACGAACCTCCCCATCGCATCGTCAGGCCGGCGCCCGAACCGTCCGCCGGGAGCCAGGTCGCACACGTAGCCGGCGGGAGATCGGTTCACCCGGTGAACCGGGCTGGCCGCCGATCCGTGTACGGCGCAGTTGCCGTGACGGTCTGGAGGGTGCGGAGATGAGCGAACGGATGGGCAGGCCGGCGGGGGAGTGCGCGCGATGAGCGAGATCCTCGTTCCCGGCGCGGAGCTGGAACGCGTCCACGAACTGCTGCGGCGGACGAAGGAGTTGATGGACAGCTCGCCGGTCCGGTCGATGGGTTCGGTGGTCGACACGCTCGGGCAGCGCAACCTGGAGGACGCCGCCCGTCACTTCGAGAAGCGGTGGGGCGACGGCCGGCACGTCGTGGGCAAGGATCTCGGGGGCGTACGCGACGCCGCGAAGGCCGTCGCCGACGCGTTCCGGGAGACCGACACCCAGACGGTCAACGCGTTGACAGCGCCGGACGCGCAGGCGGCACAGTGAGCGCGCCGACTCAGGCCCATGCCCCGACGCCCACCCCGACCGGCTTCGAGCTGCGTACCCCCGAGGCGTGGGTCGACTTCTCGGTGGCCGACGAGGCGAGTGAGAACCGGCTGGGCGAGGAGGCACGGGGGCACGCCCTGACCGGCGGCTTCACGGCGGACCAGGCGGGCCGCTTCGCCGAGCAGGTACGCCGGTCGGTGCGCCAGGCCCGGCGCAGCGGCGCGGTCCACGCTGCGGGTGTCTTCGAGATGTACGAGGACGGCCCGCTCACCGCCACCGTGCTGGTCGCGGTGGCCACGCCACCGGCCAACGGCGACATCCTCGGCGCGCTGACCGCCGTGGGGCAACCGACCCGGGCCGACGGGACCTGGCGGCGGGTGACCACCGCGGTGATCCCCGGGATCGGCACCGTGGGCCGCGTGTACGGCATCCAGAACGTCGTCCAGGATGACGTGACGATGCGGTGCGCGGTGATGCACACCGTCGTGCCGATGCCGGGTTCGGCGGACGTCGTGGTGGTCACCGGATCGAGCCCGAACCTCGCGGAGGCGGAGGAGATCTTCGGACTCTTCGGCGCGATCACCGAGACGCTGGCGTTCACCTGGGACGACGACCAGCCGGAGCTGACCGCGCGGCAGGAGTCGACGGATACGACAGCGCCCGACGCCTGAGCCGGGTAGGCGACAGGGGGACACCGCGCTGCGGTGTCCCCCTGTCGGTTCCGGCCCTACCTCACCCCTCGACCGTCGCCGCCTCCGGTGGCGTCACCAGTGACCGCAGCACCGCCGGGTCGGTGCGGGGCACCTGCACCAGGCGGACGGTGCCGTCGCCCAGGTGCAGCAGCGCCCGGCCCAGGCGTCCCCCGCCGAGCTGTCCCCGGCTCAGCTTGGCGCCGATCAGCTCGCCGTCGCCGAGGCCCTGCGGGCTGAGCAGCGCGCCCTGTCGGTTGCGCCGGGCGTCGACGTGCCAGCCGCCGAAGCCGCCGGACAGGCCGTCGATGGTGCCGGCCATGATCAGCCCGAGCCCTCGTTCCGTGCCGGCCCGCGCGATCTCCCCGAGATCGCTTCCCGCGTCGCACTTGAGCAGCAACTCGGCGTCGTCCAGCACGACCACGGCCGGTCCGCTCCTTCGCTCCAGCGCGGCCGTCAGACCGGCGGAGGTGAGGTTCTCGCTCGGGACGAGGTCGAGCACGCCCGGCAGGCCGGCCAGCTCGCGCAGCGGAGATCGGCGGGGTGCCGCCACGACCACCTGTGTGCCCTTGCGCAGCAGGCCGGCGACCATCGTCAGCAGCGCGGTGCTCCGCCCCGAGCGCGGTGGCCCGGCCAGGACCAGGGTCGGCACGATCGTCAGGTCCGGTCCGATCGCGGTGAGTTCGTCGCCACCGACGCCCAGCATGGTCCACAGCGGTCCGTCGGGTCGGCTGAGCGCCTCCGTGTCCGCGAGGGTCAGCTCGTCGGGCAGCACGTCGATCCGGAACGGGCGGTCCGCGGCCGCGACGTCCGCGTCCCGCTGCCGGGCCGTCTCGGCGATGTCGGCGAGTACGCGCGCCTGTCCCTGGCCCGAGGTGTCCTCGCCGAGCAGCGCGATCTGCGCCTCCGCGCCGTCGGAGGCTCGGATCGCGCGGCCCGCCTCGATCTCGTCCGGCAGTTGCCGGTGGTTGATGCCGACCATGCTGTAGTCACCGCGCTCGGTCAGGCGCAGCACCAGCTTGTCGTCCGTGGTGGACGAGATCCGGCTGGAGAACATCGCCCGGTCGCCCGCGAGCACCACGTGGATGCCCGCTCCGGCGCCCTCCCGCAGCAGCGTCAGCAGACCGGCCATGATCGTGCCGTTGTCGTAGTCGGCGAAGGTCTTGTCGAAGACCTCGAACCGGTCCAGGAGCACCAGGATGTGTGGCGGTTTTTGCTCACCCGCGGCCGTGCCGGTCCGGTACTCGACCATGCTCGCCGAGCCCCGTCCGGCGAGCAGTTGCTGCCGCCGGCCCAGTTCCGCGACGAGGCGGGCGAACAGCCGACCGAGCCGTTCCGCCTCGGTACGCTGCACCACCGCTCCGCAGTGTGGCAGGCCATTGAGGGCCAGCAACGCCCCGTTGCCGCAGTCGATGCCGTAGAGGTGGACGTCGGCGGCGGAGTGGACGCGGGCGAGAGCGCCGGCGATCGTCCGGAGCGTCTGCGATCGGCCGCTGCGCGAGGAGCCGATGACGTGCAGGTGGCCGAGCGTTCCGAGGTCCAGCGCCAAGGGCACCTGGTCCTGCTGGGCGGGAAGGTCGACCAGCCCGTAGGCGACCGCCGGGAGGTGGTAGCCGCCTGCGCGGGCCGGGGGCAGCGCGTCCACGGTCAGCGACGTCGGCAGCGCGGGCAGCCACGGGCTGTGCTGGGCCGGGATGCCGAGCCTTTCGCTGGCGTCCCGGATCGCCGTCACGAGCACCGCCAGGTCGGTCAGCTCGGCGGACGGCGCCGCTTCGCCGGAACGGCGACGCGGCGCGGGTCGACCGAGGTCGGGAAAGGACAGTGGCGCCAACCAGGGGGCCGGTCGGTCGGTGCTGCGCGCGCCGGGGCGGAACCCGCCGACCCGGCCGGCCTGGAACGGCACCAGCGACGACTGGGCGAGACGGACGAAGGCGCGGCCCGGCGTCGATTTCGAGATGGTGGCCGCGTCCGGGGCGTTCAGCACGTCCTGGCTCTCGCTGCTGTCGGTGACCCGCAGGGCGATGCGCAGGTTGGTGTTGGCCCGGATCTCGGGGGAGACCACGCCGCCCGGCCGCTGGGTCGCCAGCACCAGGTGGATGCCGAGCGACCGGCCCCGCTGGGCGATGTTGACCAGACCGGTCACGAAGTCGGGCAGGTCACGCACCATCGACGCGAACTCGTCGATCACGATGAGCAACCGCGGCATCGCGACGCGGGACGGCTCGCGGCGCAGCAGCTCCACGTAGTCGTCGATGTCCTTCGCTCCGGCCTCGGCCAGGATGTGTTCGCGTCGCCGCAGCTCCGCCGAGAGCGAGGTCAGCGCCCGGCCCACCAGGTGGGTGTCCAGGTCGGTCACCATGCCGACGGTGTGCGGCAGGAGGACGCAGTCCTTGAACGCGCTGCCGCCCTTGTAGTCGACCAGCACGAACGTCATCGCGTCCGGCCGGTTGGCCACGGCGAGGGACGCGACGAGGGTCTGCAACAGCTCGGACTTGCCGGAGCCGGTGGTGCCGGCGACCAGGCCGTGCGGCCCGTCCCGCTTCAGGTCGAGCGCGAACGGCCCGTCGAGCGACACACCGAGCACCGCCTCGGTGGTCCGACCACCCGAGGTCCACCGGGCCGTCACGGCATCGGGCTCCGGCGGCTCCATTCCGAGTACGTCGAGCAGCCGGCTCGCCCCGGGCAGGGCGCTCTCCTCGTCGGCGCCACCGATGTCCCGCAGCGGCGCCAGCGCGCGCGCCACCCGGTACAGCCACTCGGGCGGGACGACGTCCGGGTGGACGTCGGCGATCGGGGCGGCGAGGGTCTGGGTCACCAGCAGCGATCCGTCCTCCTGCTGGGCGATGACGGCCTGGCACTCCTCGGGCAGCAGCCTCTCCTCGGCGTCCAGGCAGATGGCGTACACCCCGACCGCTGGTCCTTCGCGAAGGATCTGGGTGACGCCGGGCAGGGACCGCAGTTTGCGGGCGCCGTCGAGGACCACGAGCACGTCCCGGAACGCGCCGTTGGCCCGCTCACCGGAGCGGGACGAGATGATGGTCACCAGTTCGCCGACCCGGCGAGCCAGGGTCTGGGTGTCGGTGCCGACCGTGGCGAGGGTGTCCTGACCGTCGCGGGGCCGCAGGTGCGGCAACCACCCCGCCCAGGCCCAGCCGGCCTCGTCGGCCGTGCCGCAGAGCAGGTAGATCTGTAGGTCCTCCGGACTGTGCAGGGCGCTGGCCTGGGCCATCATCCAACGAACGGTCGTACGCGCGACGGCGTCGCCGGCCACCCCCACGACGCCGTGCTTGCGCACCGGCACGGTCGCGGGCACGTCGAGGGCGCTCCACCGGACCTCGCGCCGGTTCTCCTCCTGGCTCAGGTCCCGCAGCACCACCTCGGAGGGCAGGTCCGCGCTGCCGACCCGCAGCTCCAGGAAGTCGGGGTCGGTACGGCGTCGCTCCCAGAGGCGACGTTGCGGCCCGACGGCGATCAGCCCCATCGCCGCGGGATCGGGACAGTTGTCCCGGCGGACCAACCGTTCGGTGGCCAGCGCCTTTTCGGCCTCGCCGCTGATGTGCGCCCTCTTCTTCTCGTACTCGGCGAGCCGGGAGCGGTACGTGGCCCGGCCCTGACGCCGCGCGCCGATCTGACCGGCGATGAGCACCAACGGCGACAGGATGGCGAAGAGCAACGTGAGCGGGTTGCGGGTGATGACGAACGCGGCGCCGGAGAGCACGACCGGCGCCAACACGGTGATCAGCGTGAGCGGCCGCCGCTCCGGAGGCGCCGGTGGCCCGGGAAGCGTGAACTGGGTGGTCCGCGCCGCGGGCAGTAGGCGGGGCGGACGGTTGTAGTCGAGGCCCGTACGGTCTTCCGAGATCTGGAGCGCGGCCTCGTCCAGGAGGGGGCGGCGAAGCTCCAGCAGGGACGAACCCACGGCGAGTTGCGCACCGGGCGCCCAGATCCGCTCCTCCTCGTCGATCTCCACCCGGTCGAGCAACAGCCCGGGCCCGGTCGGGCGGAGCCAGCACTCCCCGTCCGCGGTCACCCGCAGCCGCGCGAGCGCGGGCGCGAGCGGGTCGTCGTGCACGAGTACGTGGTCGTCGGCGGCGCCGACGGCGTGCTCGCCGATATCGAGCGGGTAGAGGTTGCCGGCGCCCAGACCGCTGACCACCCGGACCTCCAGCGGGCCCGGCGTCCGTGCGGGCGACACGGGTGCCGGGCGGTCCAGTTCGAGAACGCTGCCCTGCCACAGCGGCGCGTCGGCGAGCGTGAGCCCGGGATCCAGCGGCGCGCCGGCGACGAAGATCGTCGGCGGTCGGGTGCCGGGTTCTGGACGACGCCCCGCCAGCACTTCGGCGAGTTCCGCGACGGTGGAGTCGAGGGCGGCCTCGACCTGATAGTCGGTTGCGGGGGTGGACTGGTCCGTGACGGTGAGCAACAGGCGCACGGGTATCTCCTGGTCGGATGATCCGTCGGGAACACGGTCGGGGCCGCGTGGTGAATGCTCACCACGCGGCCCCGACCGTTCGTTTCGTCAGCGGCTGAGGCTGGCGGCGGTCTGCGTGTCGGTCTCGGAGAAGGCGTCGCTGACCTGCGTGAGGTACTGGCTGATGCCTTCCATGCCGTGCAGGGTCTGGTCGACGCTGCCCTTGTACTCCTCGAAGTACGGCCCGAACTGCTGCTGCGCGCCCGGGGTGTTGTAGCCACCCTGGATCAGCGTGTCGATCTTGCTCTTGGCCTGGGTCATCCCGTCCAGCAGGGTCTGCATGTTCTGCTGCAGCCAGCTCGCGGACTCCTGGATGTCCTCGCTGACGATGTGGTAGGTGGCCATGTCGCCCTCCCGTTGTCTCGGTTCTCCGGGTCGGCGAGCCGGTCCGCTCGTGGACCGTCTTGCGCCGACGCCGCCACCCACACGGATGCTCACGCCATCCGGTTCAGGGCAAGTTCGATTCGGTCGCGGGCGTCCGCCGCGATGCGGTGGTGAACCGTTTCGGGGCGGTGTCCGTGTGGGTGCCGGACCTGTGCACGAGCCCGGTCCACACCGAGTACGAGGTGGAGCGAACATGGTGCAGAGAGCGCGGATCGCGATCGCGGTGATCGGCCTGGCGGCCCTGACCGCGTGCGGGGATTCCACGGGGGCGGGCGTCACCGCGACCGCGCCGACCCAGGGGGCGTCTCCGGCGGCGTCCGTCACCGCGAGCGCGGACCCGGCCCCGCAGGTGATCGAGGTCAGCCCGGTGCCGCCGCCGACCGTCGCGAAGACGCAGCGCCGCGTGAATATCTTCAGCGGGCCGTCCGACGTTCCCGTCTCGGCCAGCCCGGACCGTGGTCAGGGCAGCTCCGTGGTGCAGTTGCGGGCCACGGCCCAGGCCGACATCGGCACGTACGTCGCGGACGGCCAGGGCAGGACGCTCTACCGCTTCGACAAGGACTCGGCGAGGCCGCCGAAGGCGACCTGCGCGGGCGACTGCGCCAAGACCTGGCCCCCGCTGCTCATCTCGTCACCCGGTCGCATCTATCCGGACGGCATCGACCCCCAACTCGTCGGGTACGTCGAGCGCGCCGACGGCACCTGCCAGGTGACCATCGGCGGCTGGCCGGTCTACCGGTTCGCCAAGGACGTCGCGCCCGGCGACATCCGGGGCCAGGGAGTCGGTGGCACCTGGTTCGCGGTCGCCCCGACCGGCGAGAAGACGAAGCCGCTACCGGAGGTCGTCGCCGTGCCGACCCCCACCGCCCGCTGAGAGCGTGGAGTCGACGATGAACCCGGACGGCGTGTCCGACAGCCCTGCGGTCACCGGCGCGAGGGCGGCCCTGCTGGCGCCCCGCTGGAAGCCGGCGCCCCCGCCGCAGTGGGGCCCGGCGGCGAACGCACCGGCGGCGAGCCGTTGGCGGCGGCTGTCCCCGAAGCTCGTGGTGGCCATCGCGGTCCCGCTCGTACTCCTGGTTGTCGCGGGGACGGTCGTGGCCGTGACCCGGCCCGACCGCCCGCGACAGAAGGTCCTCGACACCGCCGCCCTGCAACGGCAGGTGCTGACCGTGCTCCGGACCGGCTACGGGCTGAACGCGGACAACGTCGCCTGCCCGGTCGACCAGCCGGTCATCGAGGGGCACCGGTTCACCTGCACGGCCGAGGTCGACGGGGCGACGGTCACGACCTGGGTGACGGTCCGGTCCACGGGTCAGCTCGACGTCGCACGCCCGAGGTAGTCGGCGGGGGACTCGGGGTGCGCCCGGGCGCCGGTGCGGGCCGGTAAGAGTTCGTTACGATGTTGGTAACTGGCCGACCGTAGCGTCGGGATTCGGGTCGATCGTCGGTGCCGGTCGCAGGACCGTGTCGGTGGTGGGGTCCGCTCGCACACCCGCTCGCTAAGGACCAGGCACCAGCGAATGACAACGGCTCACCAGACCTGTGCGGCGTCCGGTCGGACTCCCGCGCTGGACGAGTTGATGGCCGATCACACCCGGCCGCTGCTCACCTTCGTCGAGAAGCTCGTGGTGGACCACCATCTCGCCGAGGACATCGTGCAGGAGACGTTCATCCATGCCTGGCAGCGCAGCGGCCGCCTCCGCCTCGGCGAGGTCCCGATCCGGGACTGGTTGATGACGGTGGCGCGTGACCTGGCCGTGACGTCGCTGCGGGCGGTCGCCGTCGGGCGTGAGCGGACCGCGCCGGAGGTCGACGTCGCCCAACCGGACCACGCGGACGCCGCCGTCGCGGCCGCCGAGGCGGTCTCGATGCTGCGGCGGCTCTCGGTCGAGCATCGCGCGGTGCTCCTGCACACCTACCTGGCGGGGCGGACCGCGCACCAGACGGCCCGCATACTTGGAGTTCCGGTCCGTACGGTGCGGTCCCGGCATCACGACGCGCTGTCCACCCTGCGTAGGAGCTGCCTGGCAGCCTGACCCGGGCGATCCGCCCGGCGTCAGGCCAGGGAGCGTAACCGCGAACCGGAGGCGTCCACGATCCGTTTCGCGCCGTGCACGCAGACGCCGGCCAGCCGGATGCCGAGCAGGATCAGCCACAACTGGGTGGTGTCGGAAGCCCCGACGCAGGGGCCGTACGGTTCGATGCCGAGCTGCGTCAGCTCACCCGAGCGGAACTCGTGCAGGAAAGTCCGCATCCTGACAGTTCAGCAGCGCGCGCAGCTCGCAACTCCAGGTGTCACCGCGTTGCAGGCGCACGTCCCCGGCCAGCGAGTCGCCCTCGAGCCGGTCGGCGAGGGGATCGGCCTCGACCGTGGCTACCAGGCCGAGTTCCTGCTCGCGCCGATGAGCCCGGCGGTCGCGCCGGCCCCGGCGTCGGACGGTGTCGTCGCGGAGCGACCTCCTTCGTACGACGAGGCGGTCCGTTGGTTCGACGACCACCGGGATGCCCTGTTCGAGGCGGTACGTCGCGCGTCCGAGGGCGCCTACGGCGTCCTGCCGTGGCAACTGGCTCTGACCATCTGGCCGTGGTTGCAGCTCACCGGGCGGTTCCACGACTGGCAGGCCGACATCCGTTCGGGCCGGCGGACATGCCGCGCTCCAGCCAGCCGTCTGACCAGCGCTTCGGCAAATGATCGCGGGGCCACACCGCCCACTGTGGCCCGTTCCGCGGCACTCGGCCGGTTGAGCATGTTATCGATAACATGCTATGTTCCGGCGCGGGGAGCGAAGGGCACGCTCCCAGTCACCGCGGACAGTCGGCGCAGGCACGCCGAGGGCTCGCCTTCCCGCCGCCTCGCCGGTCGGTGACCAGTCCGGGCCGCTCCGCCACTGCCAGGCGACCGCGCGGTCGTCGGACGCCCCGGTCCGGCTGCATCCCCCGCATTCCATGCCCCGTCGCGGACAACCCCGGCAGCGACGGTACGGCCCGTACGCCACCCGTGTACGCCGCACCGGCCGCCGAAGCACGCCGGCCCCGCAACGGAAGGACGTCCTGTCACGGCGCCTGGTCGGTCGGCCCCTCGTTCCGCCCGCGCGGGGCGAGTGCCCCCACCGGCACGAACCGGCTCGCGGACCGCGAGGCGAGGCGCATGTCGTACGCACGATCAACGGCAAGGAGTCGAGCAATGGTCAGACGGAGACAACTACTGACATTCGTCGCGGCCGCGGCGGTTCTCGTCGTGGCGACCGGCGGCGCGCTGAGCGCCGGATTCCGCGGCGAGGCGGTGGCTGCCACGAACGGCACCCTCGCGGCGACCGCGGGATGCGGTAAGGCACCCACCCTCACCAGCGGGACGCGCACGATCACCAGCAGCGGTCAGAACCGCACCTACATCCTCCAGATCCCGAGCGGGTACGACAGGAACCGTCCGTACCGGCTGATCTTCGGCTTCCACTGGCTGAACGGGTCGGCCAACAACGTCGCCTCGGCCGGCTACTACGGCCTCGCGCCGCTGTCGAACAACAGCACCATCTTCGTCGCGCCGCAGGGCATCAACGCCGGGTGGGCCAACACCAACGGGCAGGATCTGACCCTCTTCGATGACATCTCCCGGCAGGTCGAGAACGACCTCTGCGTCGACACGACGCAGCGTTTCGCCCTGGGCTGGAGCTACGGCGGGGCCATGAGCTACGCGGTGGCCTGCGCCCGACCCAACATCATCCGTGCGGTGACCGTGCTCTCCGGCGCGAACCTCAGCGGTTGTAACGGTGGTACCCAGCCGGTGGCGTACTTCGGCATCCACGGCATCTACGACAGCGTGCTGAACATCTCCCAGGGTCGGGCGTTGCGCGACACGTTCGTCAGGAACAACGGCTGCACCGCGCAGAGTCCCCGCGAGCCCAGTCGGGGCAGCCTGACGCACTTCACCACCACCTACGCCGGCTGCCGTGCTGGATATCCCGTGCAGTGGGCCGCCTTCGACGGCGACCACACCCCGAGCCCGGTCGACGGATCGTCCAGCCCCAACGACTCCCGGACCTGGACCTCGGGGGAGATCTGGAGATTCTTCAGCCAATTCCAGTCCACGCCCCCTCCGACGACGCCCCCTCCGACCACGCCCCCTCCGACCACCCCGCCGCCGACGACGCCCCCGCCGACCACCCCGCCGCCGACCGGTGAGCCGGGCACCTGCGTCGCCACCTACCGGGCCGTCAACAGTTGGCCGGGTGGCTTCCAGGGTGAGGTCACCGTCACCAACAGCACCGCCAGTACGGTCGACGGCTGGACGGTACGCCTGACCCTGGCCAGCGGCCAGGCCATCAGCAGCCTCTGGAGCGGCACCAACACGGGCACCACCGGCGACGTCACCGTTCGCAACGCCGCCTACAACGGCACGCTCGCGCCGAACGCCTCGACGACCTTCGGGTTCACCGCCACCGGCAACGGCGCCACCCCGCCCAGCAACATCACTTGCACCAGCCCCTGAGTGCGGATGGCCCGGGCCCGAAGCCACCGGCTTCGGGCCCGGGTGTCGGGGCCGCGCACCGGCGCCGCCACCGGCCGCACGTCGGCGGCCCGGGTCGCCGCAAGCGCACCCGTGGCATCGGACTTCGCGGACAACAAATGCATCTATGTCGATGTTAGCGTCGGTCATCCCGCGTCCCCGAGTGCCTCGGTCCGACCTTGATCAAGGTGGATGGCGGGCGCGGCAGGTGTGCGACCGGTGTCAATGGGTCGAGCGCGCGGAGTCGGCCCTGCTTTATGCGGATGTTACGTCTTGACGAACGGCATGTTATCGCTCACAGTCGATTGTCAAGGACGACGTCGGATGCGATGTACCACCGGACTACTTCGTCGGCCGTGAATAAGGTGTGCGTCCCCAGCATGCCGGGATCTTGTTAACGCGAACATTCCCGCCGTATGCACCCGGTCGCGTGTCGCGAAGCGCCCAGCTTCGGGTAGCCGTTCGGCTCCCTGGTGATTGAGGAGGAACATGTCTGCCACCGGTACGTCTCCGGCGATAGCGCCGCCATCGCGGCGGCGAGGTTGGTTGGTACGAGCGGCAGCCGCCAGTGTGGCGGCGGCGGTGGTGGCTGGCGCCGCCGCGATGGCGGTGTCGTCGCCCGCGTCGGCGGCCACGGTCGACACGAGCGCGTGGTACGTGTTGGTGAACCGCAACAGTGGCAAGGCGTTGGAT
>NZ_JBNCKT010000076.1:0-28387 GCF_049841675.1 Micromonospora sp. DT4 | reverse complement strand
TCAATGGACCCGTGCCTGCTTCCTTCCCGCAGGTACCCGCATGTCCGGATCTTGGACCTATTGCCGGTCGCTCTAAGTCATACCGGGCCGAGCGACCGAGCAGTCCCCGGCTGGGGACGATCAAAAAGGTAACGGGTCGTCCCATTTCCGGGGAGGGCTCCCGGGCAGGTGACGGTGTGTCGTGCCGGTCAGTCGGTCGGGGCGACGGGCGGAAAGTCAGCGAGTCGTCAGCGAAGGTCAGCCGGACCTGGTCGGCGTAGTCCTCGGGCGTGTGCGTGTACCGGTCCAGCGTCGTAGGCGCCTTCTCGTGTCCGACCACCCGCCGCTGCTCGTGGGCGTCGACTGCACCACAGGGCCTACCAGCCCCTCCCCGGACGGGGCCAAGGTCGTTCGGTGGGGCGCTCCACCTTGTCCCCGTCCGGGGAGGCTGGTAGGTCTGACGACTGCCCCGACGAGGAGATCGCTCTACCTGAACAAAACCCAGCAACTCACACGCGAACGGGATTGAACGCGACAGCGACAAGGAGGAAGACCCCAGCTCCGAGCGCGGCTAGAGCCGGCCAGGTGTCGATATGGGTGACCGTGGTGAGGACAGCCGTCAGAAACGTTGCCGACGCGCCTACCTGCCACCATTGGCGAACGCGGAGAAGCTTTGCGCCAAGTAGCGCCACCAGGAGTGCTGCTGGAAACGCGATGAACAAGCCAACTATGCCCTGCGCCGCCCCGCACGCCACGCCATCGACGCCTGAGTTCAGGCACTCGGAATTTGGGGGCATAACCTCCCAGGCAACGGTTACAGCTGCCACGCCAACTACGCCCGAATCCAACGCCATCCAGAGCCATCGGTCCCGCACGAACAGCAAGGTGCCATGCCCCAGCTTCACCACGGAGCCACCATATACTGCCAGTCAGTCAGCCGCGTGCCCTGGCAAGCCACGCTTGGTCGAAACGGTAGATCCGAGGGCCGCCATGGGCCATCCATGGGCCAGTAACCGTGGCGCCGAGCGGGCACGAGATGCAACCGGCCTGGCCGCCGCCCGCAGGCGGTTCGGGCATCACGACCGCTTGAGCACGCTTTTCCAAACTGAAGGTGCCGACCTCGGATGACGCCTACCATCGCCGCGTGCAAGACGACGACAGCAGCGGGCACATCTGGCGCGAGGAGGTGGCAAGCAGATCGCCGCTGGCTCACGAGGCCCAGGCGTTCGGTCGGCCCCAGCGCCGGAGGAAAACGGCAGCGGCCGACAAGCGTGCAGGTCAGCGGCGAAGACCGACGCCGGGCGACAGCAGTTTTGATCTTTCCGAAGCAGGGGTCCGAAACGTGGCGCACTTGCGGCCTGCCCTGCGGGCGGTCGCCGGCCGTCCTCGGGCACCCGCGACGCGTGATTCGAGAGTCAGCAAGTGCCGTACCGCGCGGCAACTCTCGGTCATGCTCGACGGCACGACCGGTACGTCTGACGACGCGGTACGGCACTTGATCACACTAGCTACTACGTGGGGTCCCTTCCCCTCCCCCGGGCCCCACCCCCACCCCCCATGCCCCGGTGATCAAGAGGTTTGCGTCACGACACGCCGGGACGGGTGACGCAACCTCTTGATCACGAGGGTGGAGCGGGGGTGGGGTGGGGGGTCGGTCAGCCCGCCGCGCAGCTCGGGCTGAGGGTGCCGGCGGCGCCGGTTCCCTGGAAGCCGAACTCGGTGGACTGTCCGGCGGCGACCTGGCCGTTGTAGGAGACGTTCGTCCACGTCGTCGTGCCGGTGCTACCGCTGTTGGTGGCACTCCAGGCGTTGGTGACGCTCGCGCCGGACGGCAGTTCGATCGTCACGGTCCATCCGTTGAGGGCCGACGAGCCGGCCGTCACCCGTACGTTCGCCACGAAGCCACCGGTCCACTGGTTTACCGTCACCGTCGCGGTGCAACCACCCTGCCCCGGAGGCGGGGTCGTGGGCGGCGGGTCGCTCGGCGGAGGCGTGGTGGGCGGCGGGTCGCTGGGCGGCGGGGTGGTCGGCGGCGGCGTGGTGGGCGGCGGGGTGCCGTTGTCCAGCGCCGCGAGGACCGCGTCGTACGCGGCCTTCTTCGAGCCGTTGCTGTTGAACAGCAACGGCGTCTGCGAGGACCGCCACGAGTCGCTGTCGCGGATGCCCCACACGGTGATGCCGTTGCAGCGGGCCACCGCCAGGCAGTCCTCCACCACGCTGCGGTACGTGTTCGCCGGAGCGCCCTGGATGTCCAGCTCGGTGATCTGCACGTCCACACCCAGCGCCGCGAAGCTCGACAACGTGGTGCGGTAGTTGCTGACGTACGGGGAGTCGCTGTTGAAGTGCGACTGGAAGCCGACGCAGTCGATCGGCACGCCGCGGGACTTGAAGTCGCGGACCATGTTGTAGACGCCCTGCGTCTTGGCCCAGGTCCAGTTGTCGATGTTGTAGTCGTTGTAGCAGAGCTTCGCGCCCGGGTCCGCCGCCCGCGCCGCGCGGAACGCGGCCTCAATCCAGTCGTCGCCGGTGCGCTGCAGGTTCGAGTCGCGCCGGCCGCCGGAGTTGCCGTCGGCGAACGCCTCGTTCACCACGTCCCAGGAGTAGAGCTGCCCCCGGAAGTGCGTCGCCACCTGCGTCACGTGGTTGAGGATCGCCTGCCGCAGAGCGCTGCCGCTCATGCCCTGCATCCAACTCGGCTGCTGGGCGTGCCAGGCCAGGGTGTGGCCGCGTACCTGCATGCCACGACTGCGGGCGTGGTTGACGATCTGCTCGGCCGAGCCGTAGCTGAACCGGCCCTGCTGCGGCTCAGTGGCGTCGATCTTCATCTCGTTCTCGGCCGTCACCATGTGAACTCACGGTTCAGGATCGTGGTGTACGCGCTGTCCGAGAGCTTGTAACCGGCAACGGCCGTACCAAAGTAGCGGCCCTTCTCGGCGGCGGACGCGCCGAGCGTGGTCCCGGCGGCGGCGGGCGCCGTCAGGACCAGCGCCATGCCGGCGGCGAGCGCGCCCGCCCCGGCCAGCGCGATGGCGGCTCTCGACGCCGCCCTCCATCTCGCATTTCGCATTCGTGCGACTCCCTATCGGTGGGTGGGGTCCAGAGGGGTCAGGAGACCGAACAGGTGGCCCCGTTGAGGGCGAAGGACGTGGGAATGCCGGCGTCGCCGGTGTGGGTGGCCTGGAAGCCGATGTCGACCGAGGTGTTCGGGGCGATGGTGGCGTTGTAGGAGACGTTGCGGGCGGTCACCGCACCGCTCGTCGGCGAGTACTCGGCGTTCCAGCCACCGGTGATGCGTTGCCCGCTGGGCAGGGTGAACGTCAGCGCCCACCCGTTCACCGTGGTGGTGCCGGTGTTGGTGATGCCCACGCTCGCGGTGAGCCCGTTGTTCCAGGCGTTGACCGTGTAGGAGACCCGGCAGGCGCCCGCGCTGGGCGGCGGCGTCGTGGGCGGAGGGGTCGTCGGCGGAGGGGTCGTCGGCGGAGGCGTCGTCGGGGGCGGCGTCGTCGGGGGCGGCGTCGTCGGCGGAGGCGTCGTCGGCGGGGCGGCGCCGTCGAGGCCGAAGAAGCGGATCACCTGGGCGGCGTCGACGGGGATGTTGTGCGTGACGCCCTGCAGGCTGATCGCCTCGACCGGGGCCATCGGGCCGCTGCTGCCGTACCGGGTGCGGGTGTAACCCGACTGCGGAGAGTCGGTGTACGTCGGGGTCTGGCTCAGGCCGTGCACGTTGGTCCACTGCTTGACCTGCTCACCGAAGTTCGGGTAGCGCAGGGTGTCGTCGCTCGTGCCGTGCCAGATCTGCATCCGAGGTCGCCGGCCGCTGTAGCCGAGGTACGCCCCGCGGACCAGGTCCCCCCACTGCTGGGCCGTCTTGATGAGCTGCCCGTTCGCGCACTGGCTGTTCCACTCGGAGGTTCCCCCGGTGGCGAAACAGGCGAACGGCACCCCGGCGAAGGACGCGCCCGCCGCGAACACGTCCGGGTAGTCACCGAGCATGACGTTGGTCATCATCGCGCCCGACGAGGTACCGGTGGCGAAGACGCGGTCCGGGTCGGCGGAGTACCGCTGCTTCACGTAGTCGATCATCGACATGAGCCCGGCCGGGTCGCTGCCCCCACCTCGGCGCAGCGCCTGCGGCGAGGCCACGTCCCAGCACTTGCTGCTGCGTGTCACCGACGGGTAGATGACGATGAAGCCGTACCGGTCGGCGAGGGACGCGTACTGCGTGCCGGAGTAGAAGGCGGGGCCCGATCCGGTGCAGTAGTGCAGGGCGAGCAGAATCCCCGGCCGGGATGCCACCCGGTCCGGGACGTACAGGTGCATCTGGAGGTTGGTGGGGTTGCTGCCGAAGCCGGTCACCTGCGTGAGCGTCGCGGCCGACGCGGGGGTGGCGAACGTCAGCGCGGCGGCGGCGACTGTCGCGACCGCCGTGAGGGCGCCGAGCAGCCTTGTTTTCAGTGTCATGGTTCGCGATCCCTCGGGGAAATGGCGCATGGAAGGGGGTTAGTCGAGGACTGCCCTTCGCCCGACCGTGACCGCGGCCCGCATGACCGATGTCAGCTTCGATCGATAACACTCGATTGTCAAGGCTTCCGGAAACCTTTCGGGGCAAGGGATTGGGCGGTCACCTGCACCGGTTCCGGGGCCGGCGGGACCCTTCGCCACCGGCCGACGCCGGGATATTATCGGCACGTTCCCGATAAGCAGACCGTCCTCGCGTGCACCCCCCTGCGAGCGTCCTCACCCGACTCCCGCGGGCACGAAGGAGATCGAGTGAAGATCGTCGACGCCCGGGTCATCGTGACCTCTCCGGGCCGCAACTTCGTCACCCTCAAGATCGTCACTGACGAGGGCGTCACCGGCGTCGGTGACGCCACCCTCAACGGGCGGGAGCTGGCCGTCGCGTCCTACCTGCGCGACCACGTGGTGCCGCTGCTGATCGGCCGGGACCCGGCGCGCATCGAGGACACCTGGCAGTACCTGTACCAGGGCGCGTACTGGCGGCGCGGTCCGGTCACGATGAGCGCGATCGCCGCGGTGGACACCGCCCTGTGGGACATCAAGGGCAAGGTGGCGGGCCTGCCGGTCTACCAGCTGCTCGGCGGCCGGTCCCGCGAGGGCGTCACGGTGTACGGCCACGCCAACGGCGAGACCGTCGAGGAGGTGCTGGTCGAGGTCGCCCGCTACGTCGACCTCGGCTACCGGGCGGTCCGGGTGCAGTGCGGTGTGCCGGGTCTGCCCCAGACGTACGGGGTCAGCGCCGACAAGCTCTTCTACGAGCCGGCCGACGCCGCCCTGCCCAGCGAGGCCACCTGGTCGACGCAGCGCTACCTGTCCCACGTGCCGAGCGTGTTCGCGCGGGTCCGCGACGAGTTCGGCCCCAACCTGCGGCTGCTGCACGACGTGCACCACCGGCTCACGCCCATCGAGGCGGCCCGGCTCGGCCAGAGTCTGGAGCCGTACGCGCTGACCTGGATGGAGGACCCGGTCCCCGCCGACCTCCAGGAGGGCTTCCGGCTGATCCGGCAGCACACCACCACCCCGATCGCCGTGGGCGAGGTCTTCAACACCGTGTTCGACGCGGCGCAGCTCATCCGGGAGCAGCTCATCGACTACATCCGGACCACCGTGGTGCACGCCGGCGGGATCACCCACCTGCGGCGCATCTTCGACCTCGCGGCGTTGCACCACGTCCGCAGCGGTTCGCACGGCGCCACCGACCTGTCGCCCGTCTGCATGGCCGCCGCGCTGCAACTCGACATCTCGATCCCCAACTTCGGCCTACAGGAGTACATGCGGCACACCGCGCAGACCGACGAGGTGTTCCCGCACGGCTACCACTTCGCCGACGGCTACCTGCACCCCGCCGAGGCGCCCGGACTCGGCGTCGACATCGACGAGGAGGCGGCGGCGCGCTACCCGTACGCGCCCGCGTACCTGCCGGTCAACCGGCTGGAGGACGGGACCGTGCACCCCTGGTGATCCGTCGGGTCAGTAGATGCGCCGCCCCCGCGCGTCGGGCACCCCGGACTTGCGGAAGAAGTACGTGTTGATCTGATCCCGCCACTCGGTGGCGCTGCGTAGCTGCTCGTCGAGGCGCTCGGCCACCCGTTCGTACACGGCCGGGTCGATCATCCCGTTCAGCGTCTGCCACCGACGCCGCATCACGGCCACCTCGTCGACGCCGGCGAAGTGGGTGTCGTAGATGTGCTGGATGACTGTCGATCCACTGTGCAGGACGTACGTGTACGGCACGTGGTGGAAGAACAGCAGCAGCTCGTCCGGGCAGGTCCGCGGCGACTCGTACACCTCGGCCCAGTACGGCGGGTACTGGCCGGCGAAGCCGGTGCCCGAGGCGCGACTACGGTCCACGCCCACGCCGTCGCGGTCGGCGAAGTGGTAGGTGCCCCACCGCGAGTACTCGTACCCGTCGACGTCGGGGCCGTAGTGGTCGCCGGGGTGGACCATGAAGCCGACACCCAACGGGGCGGTGTACCGCTCGTAGGTGCGCCAGGAGTCGTCCATGACCTCGTGCAGCGTCCGCCGGACCAGCTCCGGATCGGCGGTCGCGGATGGTGGGAACGTCAACGTCATCCACTCGTCGAGGACCGCCGTCGGGTCGAGCCGCGGATTCCAGGCCAGCCGGCCGACCGTGTAGAGGTTGGCCTGCGCCAGCGGATGCCCGGTCCAGAAAGGGTCGTCGCCGGTGTTGGCGACGGCGACAAGGCCTCCGCCCTTGCCCGCCTCGCCGGTGACCACGTCGGCGATCGTGCGCCCGCCGGGGCCCCAGGGCGCGAAGCTCAGGACCTCGCCCCAGCACGGCCCGAGGTGGCAGACGTGCCGCTGCTGGCCCGTGTACTCCTGCGTGACCTGCACCTCGACCGCGACCCGGGTGGCCGGCATCGCGGCGAGCACCGGCGAGACCGGTTCCCGCGTCTGGAAGTCCACCGGGCCGAACTTCACCTGCAGGACCACGTTGGTACGGAACCGCCCGTCGAGCGGAGCGAAGTGGTCGTACGCGGCCCGTGCGCGATCGGTGGACCGGTCCCGCCAGTCCTGGTGGTGGTTGTAGACGAACGCCCGCCAGTGCACCACTCCCCCGTGTGGGGCGAGGGCCTCGGCGAGCAGGTTCGCGCCGTCGGCGTGGTCGCGTCCGTAGCTGAACGGGCCAGGTTGGTCCTCGGAGTCGGCCTTGACCACGTAGCCGCCGAAGTCGCCGATGCGCTCGTACACGCGCCGGGTGGTGGCCGCCCACCAGGCGCGCACCTCCTCGTCGAACGGGTCGGCGGTCGGCAGTCCGCCGAGGACCATCGGTGCGGCGAAGGTGACCGACAGGTGCACCCGGATGCCGTACGGGCGCAGCACGTCCGCGATCTGAGCCACGTCGCCGAGCCGGCCGGTCAGCAGCAGCGCCTCGGCGCGGCCCACGTTGACGTTGTTCACCGAGATCGCGTTGATTCCACTGGCCGCCAGCAGCCGCCCGTACTCCCGAATCCGGGTCAGGTCCCCGCGCGGACGACCGCCGGTCCAGAAGATCGAGCCGCCCGCGTACCCCCGTTCGACCTGGCCCAGCACCGGATGCACGGCCACGTTGTCCCAGTGGTTGAGCAAGCGTCGGCGCAGCGCGGGCCGGTGCAGCTCGGGTGGACGGGCCGGGTCGAAGGCGGCCGCGCAGAGCCGTACGACGTGGAACAGCCCGTACAGGAGGCCGGCGGGCGCGTCGGCCAGCACCACCGTCGTCTCGCCGCTGCGGGCCAGCAGGAACCCCTCGTCGCCGAGCATCTCGCCGTCGCCCATGTCGGCGAGCGCCGCCTCCCCCGCCGAACGGGCCGCCTCGACCGCGGAACCGGGCAGCTCGGGCGCCCCGCGCAGGGTGAGCACCAGGTCGACGTCGACGTCCCAGGAGGGGGAATGCCACACCCGCCCGCCGTAGCGCGTGCAGGCGCGCGTCACCTCGTCGAGGACGGTGTCGACGAGCAGCCCGTCGCCGTGCACGAGGACGCGCCGCGCGCCGAGGGCCCGGAACGCCTCCGGCGGCAGCCACGCGGGGTGTACGCGCGGATCTTCGACGTCGGGCGACTCGGCCACGAACACCGGCTCCTCCAAGTCCGCGTTCACGCGTCCCTCCGCGTGACGATCACCTCGGCGGCCGTGGAGCGGCTCATGCGGTGAACTCCTTCCGGATCAGGTCGGTCATCGGGTCGGCGACGCGCAGGACCCCCAGGACCACGACCGAGGCGAGGAGCGCCAGGACCGCCTCGGAGAAGACCGCAGTGATCCCGGCCGCCGCGGCGAGCAGCAGGGCGTTGCCGACGGTGACCCCGGGGGTACGGACGAGGAAGTGCACGGCCAGGCGCAGGACGTCACGGGTGCGGAACTGGAACAGCGAGGTGATCACCAGCGCGTTGGCCGCGCAGAGGGCCACCCCGACCGTGACCAGGACCAGCGGGACCACCCACCAGGCGGGCAGGCCGACCGCGTCGCGGTAGGCGAGGTTCAGCGCGAGCACCGTCAGCCACGCCAATGCCGGCGTCCAGACCCGCAGCGCGCCCCCGACGTTGCCGCGGTAGCCCCGCCAGAACAGTGCGGCGGGTCGCAGGTCCGTCAGGTCGGGCCGCTGGTGGCGGAGGGCGTACAGGGCGGCGGAGACCGCCGGCCCAACCGGTGTCAGCAGCAGCGCGACCAGCGGGAGGTTGCTGGGATCGCGGTCGAGCAGCAGCAGCGGGAGCAGGGTGGGCAGCCCGGTGACGAGGAGCAGCACCTCGACCACGAGCAGGATGTAGACGCGGGACGCGAAGCGGGACAGGGGTCCGTCGCCGAGCTGCCGCCGGGCCTGCGCCGTGTCGTTCACTGTCCTTCTCCCCCCGTCGGCAGGCGATTCCCGCGCGAATTGCCGAAGTCGGCCGGTCCGGGGCGCGTCACCGGACCGGCCGACACCTCAGCTGTGGTCCTTCTGATAGCGGTCGTACGCCCTGTTGACCATGCTCAGGTAGGCGTCCATGTTCTTGCCCTTCAACTCGGCCACGTAGGCGTCCCACTGGGCGAAGTCCCGTTGGCCCAGCGCGAACTGCAGAGTCGCCTGGTAGACGGCGTCCTTCAGGGGCGTCTCCCACAGGGACGCCTGCTCCCGCTCCTCGTCGGTCAACGGGTGCGGCGGGGGCACCGCGACCGGCGTACGGGCGTTCATGACCTTCTGGAACTCCTGCTCCTCCGGGGCGAAGAAGCCCTGCACCAGCTCCGGCTTGCCGCCGTACGCGAAGACGCCGTTGTAGAAGCCGAAGTCCTTCTGCAGGTGCTTGGACGCCTTGGGGTTGAGCCCGATGACGTTGACGTCCGGCGCGAGCTTGGGCTTGCCGGCGGCGTCCCGGACGAACGTCGTCCCCTCGACGCCCCACTTGGCGAACTCCTGGCCGGCGTCGGAATACCAGAGCCAGTCGATGAACTGCATCATCGCCACGAAGTTCTTGCTCTCGCGGGCCTTCGCGGAGATCATCACGCCGTTCTCCAGCCGGTTGGCCGGGTTGACCTCACCGGCCGGCCCCACCGGCAGTGGAATCTTGGCGATCCTGGCCTTGGGGTTGGTCTTGGCCAGGTCCGGCCGGTAGTCGTTCACCACGGCCTGGGCGTTGGCGCTGATCACGAAGGACTTGCTGTTGGCGAGCTTCTGCCGGGCCTGGTCGTCGGTCTGGGTAAAGCTCTCCGGGTCGAGCAGCTTCTCCTTCACCAGCTTGTTGAGGTACTGGAGCATCTGCTTGTACGGGTCGCTCGCGCCGGTGTAGACGAACTTCTTGGCGTTGGCGTCCCAGCTCGTGTGCTGGAAGTTCCAGCCCGCGCCCTGGAGTCCGTACGACACGGCCAGGAGGTTGAGCAGGTTGCCGGCCGGGTTGGGCTTGCTCCACCGGTCCGAGAACGGGTACACGTCCGGATACTTCGCCTTCATGGCCTTGAGCACCGTGTACAGCTCGTCCCAGGTCTTCGGAGCGCTCAACTTCAGCTCGTCGAGGATGTCGGTGCGGATCGCCACCGAGTAGTCCTGCCAGGGCTTCTCATGCAGGCCGGGCAGCACGTAGAACTTGCCGTCCTCCTGACGCCGCGTGTCGATCTCGGGCTTCAGGTTCCACTTCGAGATCTTGTCCTGCAGGTTCGGCATGAGGTCCAGGTAGTCGCTGACCGGCAGGATCGCCCCCGAGGACACGTACGCGTCCTCCTGCCCCGGGTACGTCTTCGGGATGATCATCGGAGCGTCACCGGCGCCGATCAGCAGGCTGCGCTTCTGCTCGTAGTCGCTCAGCGGCACGGCGACCGGGGTGAGAGTGACGTTGGCCCGCGACTTCAGCTCCGACCAGAACAGCCAGTCGTCACGCAGCGGGTAGTTCGGGTGGTTGTTGTACAGGATGGAGAAAGAGACCGGCTCGCTCGCCTTGAACTGCTTGCCGATGCCGTAGTCGGACATCGCACCGGCCCGGTTCTCCGACAGGTCCTTGGCGTCGGACGGATCATCACTGCAGGCGGCGATGCTGGTCGCCGTGAGCAGCACGGCTACCGCTGTCGCGACGCGGCGCCACGATCGGTGGAGCATGGCGGTCCTTTCCGGTTCGTTCGGTAAAGGGAATGGTGAACGTGCTGGCTAGCCCTTCACGGCGCCGAGCAGCACGCCGCGGACGAAGTACCGCTGGACGAACGGGTAGACCAGAAGGATCGGCAGAGTCGTGAGCACGATCGTCACGGACTTGAGCGTCGCCTCGGCCTGCACCTCGTCGGCCTCGGCGATCGCGCCGACGTTCTCCGCGCCGGTGGCCCCGGCGATCAGGTTGCGCAGATAGACGGTCACCGGCCACAGCTCCTGCTTGTCCATGTAGAGGAAGGCGGCGAACCAGGAGTTCCAGAAGGCCACGGCGTAGAACAGCACCATCGTGGCGACGATCGCCTTCGACAGCGGCAGCACGATGCGCAGCAGGATGCCGTACGTGTTGAGCCCGTCGACGGCGGCGGCCTCCTCCAACTCGGTCGGCAGGGACTCGAAGAACGCCTTCATCACCAGCAGGTTGAACACGTTGATCGCGTTGGGCACCGCGATCGCCCAGACGGAGTTCTTCATGCCCAGGCTGGTGACCAGCACGTAGTTGGGGATCAGACCACCGGTGAAGAACATGGTGAAGACCGCTATGCCGATCAGAGCCGTACGTCCCCGGAGGTGCTTCTTGGACAGCACGTAGGCGTAGCAGGTGGTCAGCACGATCGAGATGGCCGTGGCCACGACGGTGTAGAAGACGGTGTTGCGGTAGTTGGTCCAGAACAGCGGGTCGTTCAGCACGAGCCGGTAGGTGTCCAGGTTGAACCCGCGCGGCACGAGGTTGACCTGGCCGGCAATGATGTACCCCTCGTCGCTGAGGGAGCGGGCCAGGACGTTGACGAACGGGAACAAGGTCGCCACCACCACGATGGTGAGCACGATCGCGTTGCACGCCTGGAACACGCGGTAGCCCCGGCCCTGCTGGATACCACGAAGCCGAGCGCGGGCGGGTGGGTCGCTCGCACGGATGGTGTCGGTGGCGTCGACGGTCACCACAGGCTCGTCCCCACCGTGCGCCGGGCGATCAGGTTCGCCGTCAGGACCAGCGTGAGCCCGATGACCGCCTCGAACAGTCCGATGGCGGCGGCGTAGCTGAAGTTGCTGGACCCGAAGCCCATCCGGAACAGGTACGTGGAGAGGACGTCGGCGGTCGGGTAGGTCAGCGGGTTGTAGAGCAGCAGGATCTTCTCGAACCCGACCGCCATGAAGGTGCCGATGTTGAGGATCAGCAACGTCACCATGGTGGGCCGGATGCCCGGGAGCGTGACGTGCCAGGTCTGCCGCCACCGGTTGGCGCCGTCGATCCGGGCCGCCTCGTACAGGTCGTCGTCGACGGTGGTGAGCGCGGCGAGGTAGAGGATGGTGCCCCAGCCGACCGTCTGCCAGACCTCGGACGACACGTAGATCGTCCGGAACCACTCGGCGCGTTGCAGGAACGGCACCGCCTCGCCGCCGATGGCCTGCACGATCTGGTTGACGGTCCCGTCGACGGAGGTCAACTGCATGACCATCGCGGCGACGATCACGATCGACAGGAAGTGCGGCAGGTAGGACACGGACTGCACGAACCGCCGCAGCCGCCGGGCGCGCACCTCGTTGAGCAGCAGCGCGAGCACGATCGGCAACGGGAAGCAGAACAGCAGGGTCAGCGCCCCGAGCACCAGCGTGTTGGTGAAAACATCCCAGAACGTCGGATCGGCGAGGAACATCCGGAAGTACCGCAGCCCGACCCAGTACTCACCGAAGATGCTCCCGTCGGGCTTGAACCGGCGGAACGCGATGATGTTGCCAATCATCGGGAGGTACCGGAAGACCAGGAAGAACAGCAGCGGCAGGACGGCGAGCGAGTAGAGCTGCCAGTCCCGGCGCAGCGCCTGTCTCCAGGTGCGCCGCCGACGGGGCGCGGGTGGGGCAGGGACAGTTGCCTCCACCGCGGCACCGGGCGGCGCCGGCGGTGGTGGCGGTGGCGGTGGCGGTGGCGGTGGCGGTGGCGGTGGCCGTAACGTTCCGGATGTCATCCCCGCCTCCTATGCGGAGTGCGGAACGGCCACGAGCGGCTCGATCCGCACCGACGTGAGTAGTTCCCGCTCGTGCCCGACCTGGCGTTCGGCCCCGGTGAGGCGCAACGGCAGTGCCTCCGCCATCTCCCCGCTCGACCGCCCGAACCGCAGCTCGACCGCGCCGGGCTCGACCACCCGCCGGCCGGTTCGACCGGTGAACGACGTGACGTCGGCCGGTACGCCGAACGTCACGTGCGCCCGCGCTCCGGGATCGAGGGGCACCCGGGCGAAGCCGACCAGCCGGTTCACCGGGCGGGTGGTCTGTGCGACCGGGTCGTGCAGGTAGAGCTGCACCACCTCGGTGCCGGCCCGGTCACCGGTGTTGTGGACGGTGATCCGCACCCGGACCTCGCCGTCCACCGGCCAGGGGGCCGTCTCGTCCCGGTCCGCGTCCACCGGCGTCACGACCGTGGCGTCGGACCACTCGAAGGTGGTGTAGCTCAGGCCGTGGCCGAACGGGTACGCCGGGGTCGGGTCGATCGAGGACACCTTGTTGCGCCGCCCGAGCGGCGGCGACAGGTACGTGCCCGGCAGCCCTCCGGCGTCGCGGGGCATGCTGACCGGCAGCCGCCCGGACGGGTACACCGCGCCGGTGAGCACCTCCGCGAGCGCCTGCCCGCCGAGTTGGCCGGGGAAGAACGCCTGCACGACGGCCGCCGCCGTGTCGAACTCCGGACCGAGCGCGTACGGCCGGCCGGTCATCAGCACCAGCACGACCGGGGTGCCGGTGGCGAGGACGGCCCGGACGAGGTCGGCCTGTACCCCGGGCAGCCGCAGGTCGGCGGCGTCGCAGCCCTCGCCGGAGGAGCCCCGGCCGAACATCCCCGCCCGGTCGCCGACGGCGAGCACGCACACGTCCGCGTTCGCCGCCGCGGCGACTGCGGCCGGGATGCCGGACGTGTCCTCGCCGGTGACGGCGCAGCCCGGCTCGTGGGTGAGCAGCGGAACGCGGCGGGCCAGCTCGTCGCGCAGCGTCGGGATCTCCACGCCGAGGCCGTGGTCGGGGTGGTGGACACCGACGTGGTTGGGGAAGGTGTAGCAGCCGAGCATGGCCATCGGGTCGTCGGCGAGCGGCCCCACCAGGGCGACCCGGCCCGCGACGGGCAGCGGTAGCACGCCGGTGTTGCGCAGCAGCACCACGGACTCCCGGGCCAGGCGTACGGCGATGTCCCGGCCGACCTCGTCGTCGAGGCGCAGGGCCGCGACGTCGTCGGGCAGGGCGCGCCAGCCCTCGTCGAGCAGACCCAGTTCGATCTTCTGGATCAGCACGCGACGGGCCGCCCGGTCGATCAGGGCCTCGTCGATCTCGCCGGCACGCACGGCCTTCACCAGGTCGTCGCCGAAGGCGTCCACGGTGGGCAGTTCGACGTCGATGCCGGCGCGCAGGGCGAGATGTGCGGCGTCGGCGGCACCTTCGGCGACGCCGTGCAGGGTCTGCAGGAACCGCACGGCGAAGTAGTCGGCGACCACGATGCCGGTGAAGCCCCACTCGTCGCGCAGCAGCCCGGTCAGCAGGTCCTCGTCGGCGGCGGCGGGCATACCGTCGATCTCGGCGTAGGAGTTCATCACCGACCGCGCGCCGCCGAGACGCAGGGCCATCTCGAACGGCGGCAGGATGTGATCGGCCAGCTCGCGACGGCCCATCGACACCGGGGCGAGGTTCCGTCCGCCCCGGGAGGCGGAGTAACCGGCGAAGTGCTTGAGGGTGGCCACCACACCGGCGTCCTCCAGGCCCCGCACGTATGCCGCGCCGGTCGTTCCCACCAGGTACGGGTCCTCCCCGATGGTCTCCTCGGTCCGACCCCAGCGGTAGTCGCGGGTGACGTCGAGGACTGGCGCGAGCCCCTGGTGAACGCCTGCCGCCCGCATGGAGGCGCCGATCCGCCCGGCCATCTCCTCGACGAGCTCGGGGTCGAAGGAGGCGCCCCAGCCCAGCGGGGTCGGGTAGACGGTGGCCTGCCAGGCCGCGAAGCCGGTCAGGCACTCCTCGTGCACCTGGGCCGGGATGCCGAACCGGCTGGTGGCCACGATCTGCTCCTGCGAGGCGGCCAGCGAGCGGGCGCCGAGCACCGGGTCGACCGGCGCGGTGCCGAACGGGCGGGTGAGCTGACCCAGCCCGTACCGGATGATCGTGTCCCACGGCGGGGCGCCGTCGATCATGTCGGACTGATGCGGCGCGACGCCCTCGCCGGTCGCCTCGGCACCGACCCAGACCCCGAAGAGCTGGGCGACCTTCTCCTCGACGGACATCAACGGGAGCAGCGCTTCGGCCCGCTCGGCCGGCGACAGCCGGGTGTTGCGCCACGGTGCGGCGTCGCGGGACGCCGGTTCGCCGTCGGCGGGCAGCTGACTTGTCATGCCGAGACCCCTTAGCTCCGGCCACGATCCGCGTCGTCGTGGGACCGGTTCGTGGCGCGCGGTTCCACATCCGAAACTTTCCGGAAACCAGAGCAACCTTTTCGGCAACCTAAGTCCGCCGTCGGACCGTGTCAAGAGTTTCGATTGGTCGCCGGACCCATCCCTGGCCGCATACGCGCATCGACGAGCACGGTCAGCCGATCGTGTTAAGGTCGTCCGAAAATTTCGGATGCTGTATGAGGCTGCAATGACAGAGCCCCACCCGCTCGGCCCACCCGGCTCCACCACGACCATCGCGACGATCGCCCACGACGTCGGTGTGTCCGTCGCGACGGTCTCCAAGGTCCTCAACGGACGCGAGGACGTCTCCGCCGGCACCAGAGCGCGTGTCGAGGCGAGCCTCGACCGGCACCAGTACCAGCGCCGCGGCCGGCGCTCGTCGTCCGCGACCCGGCGGATCGACCTCGTCTTTCACGAGTTCGACACCGGCTGGGCGATGGAGGTCCTGCGCGGCGTGGAGGCGGTGACGAGCCTGGCCGGCGTCAGCCTCGCCGTGTCCCAGCTCGGCGGCGCGCACCGTCCACCGCCGCGGTGGCTCGACACGCTGCTCGGCCAGCGTCCGCTGGGCGTGCTGTTCGTCCTCTGCCACCTCACCGACGCACAGCAACAGCTCCTGCGGCGTCAGGGCGTGCCGTTCGTCGTGATCGACACCGACAGCGCGACCTCGGCCTCCGTGCCCACAGTCGGTTCGAACAACTTCAACGGCGGCCTGCTCGCCGCGCGACACCTGATCGAGCTGGGGCACCAGCGGACCGCGGTCATCTCCGGGCCCCCCGACATGCTGTGCAGCCGGGCCCGGGCCGCCGGTTTCCAGTCCGCCCACGACGAAGCCGGGTTGATCCTCGATCGCGAGCTGATCCGCTACGGCAGCTTCTCCGCCGGCACGGGCCACGCCCACGGGCTGCAACTCCTGCAACGACCGGACCGGCCCACGGCGATCTTCGCCGGCTCGGACATCCAGGCGATGGGGGTGCTCCGGGCCGCACGACGGTGCGGCCTGCGCGTCCCCGAGGACCTGTCGGTGATCGGGTACGACAACCTGCCGCTCGCCACCTGGACGGACCCGGCGCTCACGACGATCAACCAGCCGCTGCGGGACATGGCGGGCATCGCCACCCAGATGCTGCTCGACCTGTCCGCTGGCACCGAGCCGGCGACCAGCCGGATCGACCTGGTGACCGCGCTGATCGTCCGGGAGAGCACCGCGCCCCCCGCCTCACCGCGCTGACCCTGCGAGGAACCCGTGCCCGACTCCACTGTGCGCCTGGCCGAGCTTGAACGATACTCACCCGCCGTCACCGAACCGGAGGACTTTGACCGGTTCTGGGCCGACACCCTCGCGGTGGCAGCCAGCCGTCCGGTGCTCGTCGACGTCCGTCCCGAGGCCACCGACCTGCGCCTGCTCGACTCCTGGGACGTCACGTTCGCGGGCTTCGGCGGCGACGAGGTCCGGGCCTGGTTCACCCGCCCGGCCGGCGTACCCGGACCGCTGCCGGCGGTGGTGGAGTTCGCCGGTTACGGGCGCGGCCGTGGCCTGCCACACGAGCGGCTGACCTGGCCGGTCGCCGGGTACGCGCACCTGTTGATGGACAACCGGGGCCAGGCCGGGCAGTACGGCCCCGGCGACACCCCCGACCCGCACGGCGCCCCCGGCGGCCCCTGGCCGGCAACCTGGGGAATCCGCGACCCGTACGACTACCACTACCGCCGGCTGATCACGGACGCCGTCCGGGCCGTCGAGGCGGTTCGCGCCCTGCCCGGTGTCGACGTCGGTCGGGTCGCCGTGGTCGGCAACAGCCAGGGCGGCGGCCTGGCCCTGGCCGCGGCGGGACTGGTCGACGACCTCGCGGCCGTGCTGACGACCGCGCCGTTCCTCTGCGACGTGCAGCACGCCATCGCGCTCAGCGACGCCTCGCCGTACGGCGAGATCGCCCGATACCTGGCGGTGGACCGGGAGGCCGAGGCCGCGGTCCGGCGGACGCTGTCCTACGTCGACGGCGTGACCTTCGCCCGGCGGGCTACGGCGCCGACGCACTTCGGCATCGGTCTGCGCGACACCGTCTGCCCGCCGAGCACCGGTTTCGCCGCCTACAACCAGTACGGCGCCGCGACCAACCGGCCCGAGGCGCCCCGGCGGGAGCTGCACGTGTACCCGTTCAACGGCCACGAGGGCGGCGAGGCCCTGCACGTCCGGCGGCAGCTGCGCTGGCTCGCCGCGACGCTCGCGGGCTGACCGCGACCGGAAGCCATGGTCGGTGGTCGATGCATTGCTGGTGTTAGCGATAACAAGCTATGGTGCGTTCGGGCGGGGTGAAGGGCACATCCCGACGTCCGGGTTCCTGGTCGTCGCGCGCAGCTCACCACCCGAGGAAGCCCTCATGACCACTGTGACCCTTGGTAAACCCGTCCCCCCGACACCCCCCAGCACCACGACCACGTCCCGGCCCCGCCGGGCCCGGCTGTGGTGGGCGGCGCTGGCCGCCGTCGCGGCCATGACCGCCGCCGTACCGGTGGCGACCGCGCCCGCCAACGCCGAGTCCAACGGCGGCGTACGCGTCATGCCCCTCGGCGACTCGATCACCGACGGCTTCAACGTCGCGGGCGGCTACCGGATCGAACTCTGGCAGCGGTTCGCGTCCGGCGGCTACCGGATCGACTTCGTCGGCTCGATGTTCAACGGCCCGTCCAGCCTCGGTGACCACGACCACGAGGGCCACTCCGGTTGGACCATCGCGCAGATCGACGCCAACATCGTGAACTGGCTGCGCGCCACCAACCCGCGGACCGTGCTGCTGCACATCGGCACGAACGACATGTACGGAGACACCTCCGGTGCACCGGGCCGGCTGGCCACCCTGGTCGACCGCATCACCAACACCGCACCGAACGCGGACGTGTTCGTGGCGACGATCATCCCGAAGTCCGGCGCGGACAACCAGGTCCGGGGCTTCAACGCGGCGATCCCGGGGATCGTGCAGACCAGGGCCGCGGCCGGTAAGCGTGTCCACCTGGTCGACATGTACAGCGCGCTGACGCTCAGCGACCTGGCCGACGGCGTCCACCCCAACGCCACGGGCTATCGCAAGATGGCCGTCGCCTGGTACGACGCCCTGCGCGCGGTGCCCGGCAGCATCGGCGGGGACACGCCGCCCACCACCACTCCCCCACCGACCACCCCGCCCCCGACCACGCCCCCGCCCACGACCCCGCCGCCCACCACGCCCCCGCCCACGACCCCGCCGCCCACCACGCCCCCGCCCACCACTCCGCCGCCGTCGGCGGGCTGCCGGGTCACATACACGGTCAACGCCTGGAACGACGGTCTCACCGCGTCCGTCTCGGTGACCAACACGAGCAGCAGCGCGATAAACGGGTGGGCGCTGGCGTTCACGCTGCCCAGCGGCCAGACCATCACCGGCGGCTGGAACGCCGCCTACTCACCGACGAGCGGCGCGGTGACCGCCCGCAACGTCTCCTACAACGGCACCATCGCCCCGAACACCTCGGTCGACATCGGCTTCCAGGCCACCCACACCGGCAACGCGGGTCGCCCGACGGCCTTCACGCTCAACGGCACCGCCTGCGCGGTCGCCTGACACACGCCCTGAGCAGCAGACGCGGGGGCGGTGAGGAGTCTTCTCGCCGCCCCCGCAGGTACGGGTGGCTCAGGACGCGGTCGGAGCCCGCTCGATCTTGCTGTGACCCACCAGCCGGCTCAGCGAGCTGCCACAGTTCCCCACCGAAGGACTGGCCCGCTTCGCCGACGACCCAGACCCGGCGATACGACGGCTCGTCGCCCTCGACCCACACGCCAACCCCGAACTCGTCGACCGACTCAGCACCGACCCGGACGCCGTCGTGCGACACGCCGGACCGCCGGGCAGTTCGTGGAAGGGCTGCTGTCGGGTGTGGAACGAAAGACCTGCTGGTCGCTTGCGGAACGGGCGGTGCACGACGATCCGCAGGCGATGCAGCGGCTGCTGCGCACGGCGGTGTGGGACGCCGTCGGCGTCCGCGACGACGTGCGTTCCTGGCTGATTGAACATGTCCTGCCGCAGGTCGATCTCGTGCAGCTCCTGCGGGTAGTGCAGATAGACGTTGGTGTCGAGCACGACCAGGACGGCGGCACGGTAGAGCTGGTCGACGCGCTCCTTGAGGCCTGGATGCTCTCGCCGGTGCCGGGCGGGACGGGCGGACCACCACGAGCGGCCAGCCATAACGGCGACGACCAGGCGCCGCTGCTGGGCGAGGCTGACCCGCCCGTCGAGCAGGCGGGTGACGTAGGCCAGATGCCGGCGCACCATCGGCAGCAGGTCGGCCGGGGCGGTGGTCGGGTACAGGACGGCGAGGTCGTCGACACCCTGCTCGATGCGGGCGAGAGTTTCGGCGCTGACGTCGCTGCCCGACACTCGTTGAAGCAGGTCGTCCTGGGCTGGGCGAGCGCCCGCAGGGACAGGCCGGCCTGCTCACGAAGTTGCCGGAGGGTGGCGCCGAAGCGTGGGTCGACGTGGGCCGTCATGGCGGTGCTCCCGGTAGAGGACGGCAATGGCGGCACCGCCGGCTTCTACACCGCCGGGCCGCCATGTCGACGGTACCGCCATTGTGCCTGGCTCGGCATGCTCCGGCGCGCAGTTGGGGCGCTCAGGGCGCTGACCATCCGCTGTGGCTGACCGCCGTGTCGATGTGCTGTTGAGCGTGATGCCGCAGAGGCATCAAGATGACTCTGCGGCATCACGCTCAAGGAAGGCATCCGCCCCTACCGAGGTGACCGAGGGTCACCGCCGGCCGCAGGCTGCCTGACAGCTACGCCGTCGGACGACCGCTCAGCGGGTCGCCGCGCGGTAGAGGCGGCTCACCGTCTCGGCGACGCAGACGGGCTTGTCGCCGCCGTCGCTGTTGACCGTCACCGCCGTGACCAGCTGCACCCCACCGCTGACGGGCGACACCTCGGCGATGACCGCCCTGGCCCGGACGGCGGCGCCGACCCGCAGCGGCGCGGGGAAGCGCACCCGGTTCAGCCCGTAGTTGACCCCCATCGCGATCCCCTCGACGCGATAGAGCTGGCCGGCCAGCGCCGGCACCAGCGACAGGGTCAGGAAGCCGTGCGCGATCGTGGCGCCGAACGGCCCGGCCGCCGCGCGTACCGGGTCGACGTGGATCCACTGGTAGTCGTCGGTCGCGTCGGCGAACAGGTTCACGCGGTCCTGGTCGATCCGCTGCCAGGGGCCGGGGCCGAGGGTCTCGCCGACCGCGGCGGTCAGTTCGTCGACGGAGGTGAAGACTCGCATGCGGGTGTCCTTAGTGCTCTGGCGGGTGGCAGCGGGCGCTCGTCTGACGCACAAACTAGCGGTGATAGTTAATGCCGTCCAGAGCAGGCGCTGGCGCTCAGCGGTCGGAGGCCAGACCGGCGTGCTGTTCGGTGGCGAACGCGCGGGCCAGCTCGGTACGGGAGCGGATGCCCAGCCGGTGGAACACGTTGCGCAGGTGGTGGTCGACAGTGCGGGTGGACAGGAACATCCGGGCGGCGATCTCCCGGTTCGTGGCACCCCCGGCGACCAGTCGGGCGATCCGGAGCTGCTGACCGGTCAGCAACCGCGCCGCCGGCAGATCCAGTGGTCCGACCGATTCCCCGGCGGCACGCAGCTCGGCCGTGGCCAGTTCGGCCCAGCGTCCGACCCCGAGCAGCGTGAACGCCTCCCGGGCACGGTGCAGGTGTTCCCGGGCGTCCCGGGGCCGCCGGCTGCGCCGCAGCTCCTGACCGAAGAGCAACTCGGTCCGGGCCCGTTCGAACGCGCCGGCCTCAGTCGGGTGCAGCCGCAGCGCCGTGCGGAACTCGCGTTCCGCCTCGACGCCGCCCCGCGCCGCCAGGAGCGCGTGGCACCGGGCCGACAGTGCCCGGCGCAGCGGGCTCGAGGTGCTGCTGGCCCACCTGTCGAAGGCCGCGAGCGCGGCGGTCGCCGCCGGCCGGTGCGGCAGGTGCGCGGCGGCCTCCACCAGGTACGGGGTGGCCATCACCTGGACGAGCACCTGACCGCGGCCGGTGCCGAGCCGGGCCAGCGACGCGAGTCGGGCCGCCGCCTCGGCGTGCCGACCGTCGACGAGGTCCAGGACGGCAAGCGCCCATCCGGCGAGCGCGTGCGGTCGGCTTCCCGGCGTCGGCGTCGTACCGATCTCGCGGATCCGCCGCAGGCTGGTCTCCCGGTCGGCGCGCACGGCCGCGAGCACGGCGAGCATGCCCAGGTGGACGTTCGCGCAGTTGAACTGCCCGGTGGCGCGCGCTACCCGCAGCCCGTCGCGGGAGGTCTCCGCCGCCGCCTCGTGCCGTCCCAGCCAGTACTCGGCGACCGCCCGCAGCTCCAAGGCCCGGGAGAGCATCGACAACTCGCCACGCTCCCGCGCCAACCCGACGGCGCGCTCGGCGAGCCGGTGCGCGGCGCCGTCCACGGCCACCACCAGTCCGGCCGCCGCCGCGCAGGTGAGCGCGGTCGGAGTCAGCTCGGGCCCGGTCAGCCGGCCGCCCAGTACGACGGCGCGGCGCAGCGCCGGCCCGGCCCGCTCGTGGTCACCCCGCAGCGTGGCCGCCACACCGGTGACGAGGCAGGCGGGCAGCTCCACGGTCGGGGGGTCGTTGGGCTGCCGGAGCGCCACGGCGCGCCGGCCGACCTCCGCGTACCGGTACTGGTCGCCGGCGAAGCACACGGCCTCACCGGCGCGGGCCAGTCCCTCCATCGCCCGCGCGCGGTCGGCCCCCGCGACCGTCCGCGCGGCGGACAGCAGAGTGGCCGCCGCGCCGGTGGCGTCGTCGCAGCGCAGGTCGATCTCGCCGCGTAGCAGCCCGGCGTGGCCGTCGTCGACCGGATCCGCGCTTGTCGCGCGGAGACGGTCGAGCAGCAGCCGGGCCTGGTTGGGCTGCCCGGCCGCCCAGGCGTAGCGAGCCGCGACGAGCAGGCGGGCGGCGGCGTCGCCGGGACTGTCGCTGAGCGCGGCGGCCCGGCACAGCGCCGCCGATGCGACGGCCCAGCCACTGCGCCCACCGGCTGCCGCTTGTTCCAACTCGTCGGCGAGCGTCGGATCGGCGCCCGCGGTCGCGTCGGCGAGGTGCATCGCCCGGCGTAGCCGCTGACCGTGCGGGTCGAGCACCCCCGCGAGCAGCCGGTGCGCGGCCCGCCGCTGCGCGAGCGGCGCGCCGGCCGCGACCATCGCGCGGGCCAGTGGCTGCGCGAACGTGACGGCTCCCGGCTCGACCCGGACCAGCCCGGCGGCCTCGGCCGGGGCGAGCGCATCGAGGGCCATGCCGGCGGCACCGGCCGCACGGACCAGTGTCGCCGCGTCGTCCGACTCGTCGAGCGCGGCGAGCAGCAGCATCCGGCGGGTGTCCGGTGGCAGCCGGTCGATCCGGGCCCGGCAGGCGCGTCCCAGCTCACCGTCGGCCGGCGGCGCGGCCGGTAGCGGCTCCTCCCCACGCCACTGCCCCGGGGTGAGCACGCCGGCGAGGTCGACGAGAGCCTGCGGGTTGCCACCACCGATCGCGGCGAGCATGGCGGCGACCGGTACGGCCGGCCGCTCGGGCAGCCGATCGGTGAGGACGGCGATGCTGTCCCGCTCGTTCAGCGGCTCCAGCCGGTACGTCACGAGACCGTCGACAGTGGCGGTGGCGTCCCCGGTGAGCAGGGCGGTGATCGGCAGGTGCCGGAGGCGGCGGGCCACGACCGCGAGCACCTGTGTGGTCTGCGGGTCACCCCGGTCGATGTCGTCCATCGTGACGAGCAGCGGGCGCTCCCGGGCGACTGCGGCGAGCAGCCCGAGGACCGCCACCGACAGGGCCAGCCGGCGCTCGGGCGGGCAACCCTCCCCGTCCAACGCCCGCAACAGCCGGTGCCGTCGGGGCTCGGGGAGGGCGGTCGCGCGGTCGCGCACCGGATCGAGCAGGCGTTGCAGGCCGGCGTACGGCAGCATCGCCTCCTCGGGCAGTCCGGCCCCGGCCAGGACCGTGCAGTCCTTCGCGGCGTGCCGGTGGGCGTAGGAGATCAGCGCGGTCCGGCCCGAGCCCGGCTCGCCGTGCAGCAGCAGGGCTCCGCCGTCGTCGGTCACGCCGTCCAGCAGACTCCGGACGGCCCCGCACTGGTCATCCCGGCCGCGCAGCACAGTTAATTGCACTTGTGATGCAGTAACCATGCGTCACAGTGTCACTCATCGATAAGCGGATGGAAAGAGGACAGGCCGGGATCAGTCGGCCGCTACCTCGGCCAACAGCGCGCCCACCGTACGGGTCATCACCGCGCGGGCCGCGTCCACGCCCAGCCCGAGGCCGTGGCGCAGCATCGACCAGGCCGGCCACATGCTCGCCGCCACCACCGCGTTGAGCAGCTGCCCACGCTCGGACCCGGCGCGCGCCAGCTCGGTGGCGAAGAGGTGCTCGACCTCGTCGCGGACCCGGTCGACGTGCTTGAGGCGGTTGCGGTGCAGCTGGCCGGAGACCGGCTCGCGCATCTGCGCGGCCCGCGCCGACGGCGTGATGAGCTGGAGCAGCCGGGCCCGCTGGCGGCAGTACGCGTCAACCCGCTTGGCCAGCGGCAACGTGGTCGAAATCGGCCGGTACGCGGCATCCTGCTGCCGCAGCACCTCGGCGCCGCTCGCCTCGAAGAGCGTCTCCATGTCCTTGAAGTTGGTCCAGAGCGTGCGCAGGGAGATGCCGGCCCGCTCGGCGATGCGTTCCCCGGTCGGGCGCAGGTCACCCTCGGCGATGAGCGCCAGGTGCGCCTCGACGATGGCCGCCCGGGTGCGCTCGGCGCGGGCGGTCCGCCCGTCGACCCGCCCCGGTGCCTCGACCCTGTTCATCCGCCCCCGCCCCTTCACCGCCACGGTGTCGCCCGGCTCTGCGAGGAGTCTAGACAGGCGGTGATCGGGCAGCGCCGAGGACGCGTGGGAGGCATCATCCGGGCCGGTCGGATTGCATTCACGGTGCAAATAGTAGGAGCACTGATCGGCGTCGGTCAACGCCTCACGATGGCGCACGCGCCCGCGCGGTCGTACGACCCGGACGTGGTCACCCCCGGGTCGTACGACGACGTGGCACGCGCGTCAGGAGACGGTCGGCACCCCGTTCGCCGGCGGCGCGACCGGCGCGGCGGTGTACTCATTGACCGGTCCGTCCCTCTCGTCGGTCTCGTACGTCGGCCCGAAGTAGCTCTGGACTCCCCCGCTGACCCGGCTCAACCGCTGCCCGCCGTAGCCGGAGTGGTCGTCGGCGGAGAAACGCAGCGGCGCGAGGCCGGGGCCCTGGAAGCCGCCCTTCTGGACCACGTCGATCACCTTCTCGCGGGTGACGTCCTTGCCGGCGGCGAGCAGCACCTGCACGAAGAGGTAGCCGACCGACATGCCGTAGACGGTATTGCCGTCGAACGGCGCGTCACCGTTGTGGGTCTTGTTGATCTTCATGAAGAGCTGGATCCACGGGTTCGCGGTGTCGTTCTGCATCGGCAGGTAGTTGGTGCCGACCATGCCCTCCAGCAGCGGCGCGGCGGCGCCGAGCTGCTTGGCCAGGGTCGGGTGGTCGGCACCGACGTTGGACACGAGCCACTGTGGCTTGAAGCCCAGCCGTGCGGCGGTGCCGATGGAGAGCGCGGTGAAGCCGGGCACGGTCGCCAGCATGACGACCTGACAGCCGGCCGCCTTGAACGCGCCGACCTGCGGCGCGACGTTGGTGTTGCTGGTGACGTACGTCTGCTTGACCGTCACCGCCCCGGCCCCGAGCACCTTCTCCACGCCGGCCAGGCTGTCGCGGCCGAAGTCGTCGTCCTGACCGAGGAAGCAGATCTTCTGGCCGGCCAGGTTCGCCTTCGCGTAGTTGGCGAGGATCTTGCCCTCGACCGTGTAGTCCGGGTTGAAGCCGAACGTGCCGGGATACGTGTCGGGCTGGTCCCAGCTACGGCTGCCGGAGGCGACGAAGAGGTCCGGCACCCGGTTGCTCTTGAGGAAGTCGAGCACCCCGGTATGCGTCGGCGTACCGAGGCCGTTGAGGACCGCGAACACCTTGTCCTGCAGCACGAGCTGACGGACGACCTGCTGGGTGTTGGCCGGGTTGTAGCCGTCGTCCATGATCTTGTAGGTGATCTTCCGGCCATGCACGCCGCCGTTGGCGTTGACGTAGTCGAAGTACGCCTTCGTCGCCGGCGCGATCTTCGAGTAGCCGGCCGACGCCGGCCCGGTGAGCGGCATGTGGGTACCGACGACGATCTCGGTGTCGGTGACTCCCGACACGGACCTCCCGCCGGAGGTGGGGCCGTCGTCGCCGCCGCAGGCGGTGGCGGAGACGAGCAGGGCGATGGTGCTGGCGATCGCGAGACCGCGTCGCGCCGTAGGGTGCATGGGAAACACCGACCTTTCTCGGTCTGGTTCTGCGGGAACGGGGTGGTGGCGGGGCGCCCGGCGCAGGCCGGACCGGGGACAGCTCAGGAACGCCGGGCCGGCCAGCGGGCCAGCAGCGCCCGGCCGAGACGGGCCAACAGGCCCTGCACACCGCCGGGCGCGGCGATCATCACGACGATCAGCGTGACTCCGAAGATCGCCAGCGGGAGGTTGCCCTCCAGTCGCTGCGCCACCGCCGGCGAGAGGGTGAGCAGCTCGGTCACGGAATGGGTGAGATCGGGCAGGGCGACCAGCAGCACGGCCCCCCAGAGCCCGCCGGCGAGACGACCGAGGCCGCCGATCACCACGGCCATCAGCAGGAACAGGGACAGCGTCAGCGAGAACGCCCCGGGCGAGACGCTCTGCGACAGCACCGCGAGCAGACCACCGCCGAGCCCGGCGGTGGCGGCGCTGACCACGAATGCGAGAACCTGCGTACGGGCCACGTGGATGCCCGCGAGTCGGGCCGCCACCTCGTCGTCGCGCACGGCCCGGAAGGTCCGCCCGTACCGGCTGCGGACCAGGTTCGCCAGCAGCAGCAGCGCCAGCAGCGTGGCGGCGGCCGAGACCCAGAGCTGCCACCGCTCGTAGGGGAAGTAGGGGCCGAGCGCCAGCGGCGGCGGCTCCACCGGCACCGACAGCCCCTGCTCGCCGTTGAGGACGCCGTCGAAGGTGACGGCCAGCGCCGGCACGACGACGGCCACGGCGAGCGTCACCCCGGCCAGGTAGGGGCCGCGCAGTCGGGCCGCCGCCACACCGACCACCGCGCCGACCGCGACCGTGCCCAGCACCGCCGCGAGCAGCGACACCGGCAACAGCCAGCCGCCGGTCAACCCCCGGTCGGCGAACGCGTTCTGGCACAGCGCCACCGTGTACGCCCCGGTCGCCATCAGCGCCCCGTGCCCCAACGAGAGCTGTCCGTTGAGCCCGGTGAGGACGGTCAACCCGGCGGTGGCGCAGAGGTACGCCCCGATCGTGGCGAGCTGGAAGTTGCGGAACGGCTCGACGGCATAGCTGACTGCGACCAGTAGCAGCCCCACGGCGAGCGCGACCGCGAGGTGCCGCAGCAGCGTGGAGCCGCACCGAAGCTCGACCGGTCGGTCGCCGGTGTCGGCCGGCCGGCGTTTCGGCGGCAGGGCCGCCCGGGTCGCGCTCACACCCGCCTCGCCGCGACCGGGGCGAACAGTCCACCGGGCCGTACCAGCAGCACCGCCAGCAGCAGAACGAGCACCGCCAGCGGGGTGAGGTCGCTGCCGGCGTACCCGCTCACGTAGGAGAGCAGCAGCCCCACCACGAGACCGCCGACGACCGCCCCCGGTGGACTGTCGAGGCCGCCGACCACCGCCGCGGTGAACGCCGAGACGAACACCAGGTCCATGGCGTGCGGGTGCAGGCCCAACTCGGTCGGGATGACCAGCATCGCGGCGAGCGCGCCCACCCCGGAGGCGAGCGCCCAGCCGAGCGTCAACATGCCACCGACGTTCACCCCGAGCAGACGGGACACCTCCGGCGCGAACGCCGCCGCGCGCATCCGCAACCCGATCGCGGTACGGGCGAACATCCCGGCCAGCCCGCTGACCACCACCGCGATCGTGGCGAAGACGAACAGGTCGTACGGCGACAGCACGGCGACCCCGCCCACGCTGAGGGCGGACCGGCTGAACGGGACGTCGGCGGACCGGAACTCGTTGCCGTACACCATCCCGAGCACGGCCTGGATCAGGAGCACCAGGCCGAGCGCGACGATGACCGGGTTGAGCGGCGACGCGTGGTCGACGTGCCGCATCACGACCCGGTCCACCAGCGCGCCGAGCAGCAGGCCGGCGACGATCGCGACGACGAAGCCGAGCCAGTAGGCGCCCGTCGCGGCGGACACCGAGTACGCGACGTACGCGGCGGCGACGGCCATGGCGCCCTGGGCGAAGTTGACGACTCGCGCCGCCCGCCAGATGAGCACCAGCGCGAGCGCGAACGCGGCGAACACCGCGCCCCGGGACAGGCCGTCGACGGTGAGGAAGACGAAGCGGTCCAACTGTCCTCCCTCCAAAGGGGACACCGGTGGTGGTCAGAAACCGAGGTACGCGCGGCGCAGGTCGACGTCGTCACGCAGCGTCGCCGCCGGGGCGGCGATCACCACCTGACCGAGGGACATCACGACGCCCTGGTCGGCGACGGCGAGGGCGCTGCGCACGTTCTGCTCGACCAGCAGCACCGTCAGGCCGGTCCGGTCGCGCAGCTGGCGCAGCAGCGCCATGATCCGGGCGACCACCCGGGGCGCAAGGCCGAGCGACGGCTCGTCCAACAGCAGCAGGCGCGGCCGGCCGACCAGAGCCCGGCCGAGCGCGAGCATCTGCCGCTCCCCTCCGGAGAGCTGGTGACCGAGGTGCCGGCGACGGCGCGCCAGGGGCTCGAACAGCTCGTAGACCTCGTCGAGAGCACGACCGGCGTCCGCCCGGTCACGCCGCCACAGCCCGCCGAGTCGGAGGTTCTCGTCGACCGTCAGCTCGCTGATCACGCCCCGGCCCTCCGGGACGTGCGCCATGCCGCGCCGCACGAGCTGCTCCATCGGCGTACCCCGCAGGTCCTCTCCGGCGAGGACGACCTGGCCGGCGGTCGGACGGATCACGCCGGAGAGCGCCCGCAGCAGCGTCGTCTTGCCGGCGCCGTTGGCGCCGACGACGGCGGCGATGGTGCCGGTCGGCACGGTGAGGTCGACGGCCCGCAACACCGGCGCGGCGCCGTAACCGGCCACCAGCCCCCGGACCACGAGCAGGTCCGGCGCGCTCACGCTGAGCCTTCTTTCGTTCGCGACTGCGGGGCTCGCAAACCCGGCCCACTCCGCGCGCTCACGCTGAGCCTTCTTTCGTTCGCGACTGCGCTCATTGGTGCACCCTTGTCTCACTCGGGCCGATCGGGGTTCGAGTGCACCGGTGACTGTCGGGCCATCGCCCAG
>NZ_JBNCKT010000075.1:15756-28435 GCF_049841675.1 Micromonospora sp. DT4 | reverse complement strand
AAAGCCGACGCGCGTCCCGCACCGTAACGCCCATACACCCCAAACGATCACAAACCATTTGGGTTACGGGTCAATAAGTGCCCTCACGGGCGTGTTCGGCCCCACCTTGAAGGCACCTGAGCGCTTGGTTACCTTGCCGTAGCAACCCCCTCAGGCAACAGTCGCCGCACCTGCCGCACCCGCTCGGTCGCAGCTTCCGGCGCTCATCAGAAATCGGGATTGGTACATGGCCGACCAGAATGTGCCACCACGTCGACCGCGGGACGACCGCGGCTGGGACGGACGCCAGCACCCCACCTCGGACACGTACGGCGACCCCAGCGCGTCCGGGTCGTACGGATACGATTCGCCCCACCCCTACCAGGGCGGCTACCCGGCGCAGGGCGACCCGCGCGAGCAGTACGTCGACGGGTACGCGTACAGCGCACAGCCCGCCCCCGCCGCGCGTGGACCGCAGTGGGTCGGCCCGGAGGGCATCGGCCGTCCCGCCCCGTCCCGCCCGGCCGGCGCCGGACTGCCCACTCTGGACGATGACGACCAGCCGGGCCGCAAGGTCGGCCGGCGCAAGGCGATGGCAGCCCTCGGTGGCACCGCCGCCGTCGTGGCCGGTGGCGCGGCGCTCGCCATGACCCCGCAATTCCGTGACCTCTTCGGTGACGAGGCGTCGGCCGACGCGACCGGCAGCACGGTGACCGACGGGACCGCGGCGCGACCCAGCGGCCAGCAGCCCAGCACGGTGCGTACCTACACCGAGCAGAACGAGAGCTACATGGGCTCGCGCGCCGGCGAGGCGCTGAAGAAGAACGCGCCGGCCGGTGGTCGTACCTTCTCCGGTCCGGCGGCGGCCGCGGCGGCGACCACGGTGACCGTCAAGACGGTGCTCGCCAAGGACCCGATTCTGCACCTGGCCCGGCGGGCCACGTTCGGGGCGACGCCCGCGGTGGTCGCCGACATCAAGAAGCAGGGCATCGACGCGTGGATCCGGGGGCAGCTCGACCCGGACAAGATCGAGCCGAGCAAGGCCGAGCTGAAGCTCGCCGAGCTGCCCACCCAGTCGCTCTCCGTGCAGCAGTTGCGTGACCAGCGGGACAAGCTCAACGACCAGGGCGCCCAGCCGGAGCGGGAGGTGGTCGACGCCACCCTGGCCCGGCAGATCTGGTCGAAGCGTCAGCTCTTCGAGGTGATGGTCGACTTCTGGAACGACTTCCTGCACGTCGCCGCCGACTTCGACGGCGGGGAGGTCTACCGGACCTCGTTCGACAAGGACGTCGTGCGCAAGCACGCGCTGGGCAGCTACCCGGAGATGCTGGTCGCGGCGAACAAGCACCCCGCGCTGCTGATCTACCTGAACCAGAAGGACTCCCGCAAGGACGCCATCAACGAGAACCTCGCCCGGGAGAACCTCGAGCTGTACTCGGTCGGCGTCGACGGCGGCTACAAGGAGGGTGACGTCCGGCAGGCCGCCATGCTCCAGACCGGCCGTGGCGTCAACGACAAGGGTCAGTACGTCCTGCGCGTCAACCAGCACTACATGGGCAAGGTGAAGATCCTCGGCTTCACCCACGCCAACACGTTCAGCATCAAGGACGTCAACAACCCGACGGCCAAGGAGATCGCCGCCGTGGACGCGGTGATCGACAAGTACATCACCTACATCGCGCTCCACCCCTCGACCGCGAAGTACGTGGCGCAGAGCCTCGCGACCCGGTTCGTCTCGGACACCCCGCCGAAGTCCCTCGTGGACCGGCTGGCCAAGACGTACAGCAGCAACAACGGCATGATCAAGCCGGTGTTGATGACGCTGTTCAGCTCGTCGGAGTTCTGGGCGGCGGTGGGCCAGAAGGTGCGCCGACCGATGGAGTACCTGGTCGCCACGTACCGCACCCTGGGCGTCTCGCCCGAGGCGTCGGCCAAGAACGACAACGGCGACAACAGGCGCACCCCGTTCGCCCGGGGCCTGCGGCAGATCCACGACAAGCTGCGCGAGCTGGGCCAGTACCCGATGGGTCAGCCCACCCCGGACGGCTACCCCGACGTCTACGTCGCGTGGACCTCGGCCGGCACGATGGTCAACGGCTGGAACGAGGCCGGCGAGATCGTGGCCGGCTACCGCACCGTCTTCACGTACACCGCGCCGGAGAAGCTGGTCAAGCCGCCGGCGACCGCCGGGGCGTACGTGGACGCGCTGTCCCTGCGGCTCGTGGGCCAGAAGCTGAGCACCCGGGAGAAGAACCTGATCCTCGGCGTGGCCGGTGTGGCGGCGACCGCCAAGGTCGACGCCACGTTCAACGGGGCCATCACCGCCGTCGCGCGGGCGATCCTCGCTTCCCCCCAGCACCACCTCCGGTGAGGCACCCGATGGAGAAGACTGTGTACAACTCTTTCCCCCTGCACCCCGAATGCCCCGACCTGCGGCGGCTGGCCGACAACCCGGCCGAGGCGCTGCTGCGTGCCGAGGCCGACCTCGTCGCCGCCGAGAACGCGGCCGAGGCCGACCGCTACCGCCGGCTGGAGGACCTGGAGGAGGCCCAGCAGGACGGGCGCGGCGTCACCCGACGGACATTCGTCGCCGGTGCCGCGGCCACCGCCACCGCCCTGGCCACCGCCCAGTTCGTCACCACCTCGGCGTCGTTCGCGGCGACCAAGACCGGCACGCTGATCCACGTCTTCCTGTACGGCGGACTGGACGGGCTGAGCCTGGTCGCGCCGGACAACGACCCGGTGCTCGCCAAGGCCCGGCCCGACCTGCTGCTCGGCAACGATTCGCTGGCCCTGAGCCGTGGCTTCAAGCTGACCGGCGCGTTCAAGCCGCTGGAGAGCTTCCTCAAGGCCGGCCAGTTGGGCTTCATCCCGGCGGTCTCCGACGAGCGGCTGTCCCGCAGCCACTTCCAGGCCGCGGACGCCTGCAACCTGGGCGGGCTGCCCAACGAGACCGGCGGCCGAGGCTGGCTCGACGGCCTGGTCGACAACCTTGGCAAGGGCACCGCGTTCCGCAGCGTCGGCATCGGCAGCACCCTGCCGCGCTCGCTGGTCGGCAACAACGGCGCGCTCTCGCTGAACAGCGTCGGCTCGCTGCGGCTCAACGGCGACGACAAGTTTCGGGCCGCCACCGAGAAGGCCATCAAGGGGCTCTTCACCGGGATCAACCACCCGGTCGAGGAGGCCGTGCAGGAGGGCATGGGCGCCCTCGCCACCGCGCAGAAGCTCGCCGCCAAGCCGTACCAGCCCGCCGCGGGCGTCAAGTACGAGGGCGTCGGCAACGCGTTCCAGCAGCTCGCCCAGCTCATCAAGGGCGGCGCCAACGTCCGGGTCGCCACCGTCGGCATGGGCGGCTACGACACCCACGAGAACCAGGGCACCCGCGAGGGCGGCCAGCTGTACCGCCGGCTGAACGAACTGGCCAGCGCGATGGCGGCGTTCTTCACCGACCTCGGTCCGCAGGCTGCCGACGTCACCGTCATGGTGTCCAGCGAGTTCGGCCGTCGGGTCGGCTCGAACACCGGCGGCACGGACCACGGCCACGGCGGCGTGGTCACCGTCCTCTCCGGCAAGAAGCTGGCCGGGTCGCTGCTCGGCACCTGGAACGGTCTGGACAAGCTGGACTCCGGTGACGTGCCGGAATACAACAACATGTTCAACGTGTACGGCTCGCTGGCGCAGGGTCGCTTCGGGCTCACCAACGCCGAGGTGCAGAAGGTGTTCCCGCGCATGAAGTACGCCCCGATGAAGCTGTACGCGTGACGTACCCGCACACCCACGCCGTCGGCCGCCGCACCGGGACCTCGTCCCGGCACGGCGGCCGGTCGGCTGCTCCCGTACCCCCGCAGGTCCCGGACCGGCGCGGACCCGGCGGCCGACGGCTGCTGGCTGTGCTGCTGCTGGTCGGGCTGCTGGCCAGCGTGCTGCCGTGGTGGTTGGGTACCCCCGCCGGCTCGCTGCGCAGCAGCGCGGTGACCCTCACCGCGGCCGGCCGGATCACCGGCCTGATCGCCGGCTACCTGCTGCTCGTGCAGGTGCTGATGATGAGTCGCCTGCCGGTGCTGGAGCGGTGGATCGGCGGCGAGCAGATCGGCCGCTGGCACCGTGACATCGGCGCGACGCTGCTGGTCGCCGTGCTGGCGCACCTGTCGCTGATCGTCGTCGGGTACGCCGACCTGCGCAACCACTCGGTGCTCGCCGAGGTGGGCACCCTGCTCGGCGACTACGAGGACATGCTCTCGGCCTTCGTCGCCGCGGGCATCATGGTGGTGATCGGGTTCAGCAGCGTCCGGACCATCCGTCGGGCGCTGCCCTACGAGCTGTGGCACCTGCTGCACCGGTCCAGCTATCTGGTGCTGCTGCTCGGCTACGGGCACCAGTTCACCCACGGCGCGCAGCTCTACAAGCCGGGCCCGGTACGCACCGGCTGGATCGCGCTTTACCTGCTGGTGGTCGCTGCGCTGCTCTGGGGACGGGTGATCGCGCCGCTGGCGTTCAACCTGCGCTATCGGCTGCGCGTCGCCGACGTGGTGGCGGAGAGCCCGGACACCATCTCGATCTACCTCACGGGCGAGCGGCTGGGCCGGCTCGCGATGCTCGGCGGGCAGTACTTCCGCTGGCGCTTCCTCACCCCCGGCAGCTGGTGGCAGTCGCATCCGTTCTCCGTCTCGGCCGCCGCGAACGGCCGCTGGCTGCGGCTCACCGTCAAGGTCGTCGGTCGGCACACCGCCGACCTGCGCGACCTCGACCCGGGTACCCGGGTGTGGGCCCAAGGCCCGTCGGGCACCTTCACCGCCGCGCACCGGCTGCGCGAACGTGCGCTGCTGATCGCCGGCGGCAGTGGCATCACGCCGATCCGGGCCATGCTGGAGGAGCTGCCGCCGGGCGCCGCCCTGATCTACCGGGCCCGTACGCCGGCCGACGTGCTGCTCAGCCGGGAGCTGGACTGGCTGGCCCAGGAACGCGACACGTCGATCTGGTACGTCATCGGCTCCCGCGACGACCCCGGCCCCCGCCAGCTCATGAGCCCCGACGGGCTGCGCCAACTGGTACCCGACGTGGCCCGGCGCGACGTCTACCTCTGCGGGCCGCCCGGGCTCGTCGAGCAGTCGGTGCGCGCGCTGCGCCGCGCCGGCATGCCCCGCCGGCAGATCCACCTGGCCACCTTCGAACTGTAGGAAGGCATCGCATGCGTCGCGCGTTGCTCGCGATCACCGGCCTGGCCGCCAGCACCACCGCCCTGGTGGTGTTCAAGGGCTCGCCGGGCACCACCCAGGTCGCCCAGAACCTGCCGACGGCGCAACCGGTCAACCCCAGCGGCCCGGTCGCCGACCCGGGCGTCGCGCCGGACGCCCCCGGTACCGACCCGGCCGAGGCGCCCCCGAAGCCGTCCGAGACCGCCGACGCGCCCGTGTCACCGAAGCCGGGCCGCACCACCGCCCGGCCGTCCGGCACGAAGACCACCGCGAAGGCCCCGACGGCGCCGAAGACCACCAAGGCGCCGCGGCCGACCACTCGCCGGGTGACTGGATCGGAAGAGAAGAACGAATACGGGTACGTGCAGGTGCAGATCGTGGTCTCCGGTAACAAGATCGTCGACGCGGTGACGTTGTCGCTGCCCAGTGGTGGCGAGTCCGACATCCACAGCGGCGACGTCCGCAGCGCCTACAACGGCAGCGGTGGCGAGGTGGTGAAGAAGCAGAGCGCGAACCTCAACACCGTCTCCGGCGCGACCGCCACCAGCAACGCGTACAAGACGTCGCTGCGGGCCGCGATCGAGCAGGCGTTCTGACGTGCCGGCCGCGACGACCCGGCCCGGGCTCCGCCGGGTCGAACAGATCATGGGTACGACGATCACCCTGGACCTCGCCGACGACCTGCCTCCGGCACGCCTGCGCGAGCTGGCCGACGACGTCGTCGCGTGGATGCACGAGGTGGACGCCCGGTTCAGCACGTACCGGGCGGACAGCGAGGTGTGCCGGTTCGACCGGGGCGAGGTGCTGCTCTCCGAGGCGTCGGGGGACCTGCGTTTCGTTCTGGAAGCCTGCGCCGACCTGTGGGGCGTCACCGACGGGTTCTTCGACGCGTACGCCACCGGCGGGCTCGACCCGTCGGGGTTCGTGAAGGGCTGGGCGGCGCAGGTCGCCTCGGACCGGCTCCTCGCCGCCGGCGCGGCCAACCACTGCGTCAACGCCGGCGGCGACGTCCGCGTACGGGGCTTCTCGCCAACTGGTGAGCCGTGGCGTATCGGTATCCGGCACCCGTGGGACGAGATGGCGACCTGCCTGGTGCTCGCCGGCACCGACCTGGCGGTGGCCACCTCCGGCGTCTACGAGCGGGGACGGCACGTCCTGGACCCTCGTCGGGGTGCGCCGGCCAGCGGACTGCGCTCGGTGACGGTGGTCGGCAGCGACCTGGGCGTCGCGGACGCCTACGCCACCGCCGCGCTGGCCATGGGGGCGGCCGGGATCGGCTGGCTGGACCGGCTCGCCGACCACACGTACGCGGTCGTCACCGACGACGCCCGCCAGTTCCACTCCGCCGCCCTCGCGCTGACGGTCTGACCGGCCCCTGTCTCCGCGATCTTGCAGTTTCGGCTGCCGATCCGCCCCTTGTGATGGGGAATGCCGCGACACAATGCGCAAGCTCGGCGGAGTGGCGCGGGGCGGCGCGGTCAGCGGAGGGGGCGGTGGGTGGTGGCGGGACGGGCGCCGGTGGGGCGGGGTCGCCCGGGGCGCGAGCCGGTCGGTCGGGTGCCGGCCCAGCGCTGCCGGGGCTGGCCGCGCCGGGGCGGCTCGGTGCCGCCGGGATACGGCGGCCGGTCGTGTGTGGACATCGTTCCCCCGTTCGTGACGCGCGTTCGCGCCGTCACCTGCTCAACGAGGACCGGCGGCCCGGCGACGCTGTCGGTCACCGGATCGGATCGTCGGCCGGCCCCGGGCTCACCTTCCCCGGCGGGGCAGCGGCAGGTGGCCGGGGAGCAGGTCGTGGGTGAGCGTCACCCCGCTGGCGCGCAGTGCTTCGATCACGGTGTTCTGCACCAGGTACGAGTCGGGGAGCTGCCAGCGGGCCTGCTCCGGGGCGACGGCCCAGCGGACGGTCCCCTCGGGCAGTCGGGTCGGCGGTGCGGGGATCCACGAGCCCGGGCCGTGCCGGACCACGTGGAAGCAGTGCTCCAACTCCGGCCGCAGCGGGTCGCCGGGCCGCACCAGGAACATCCACCGGCCGGTGGGGGTGACCAGCACGGGCCCGCGTACGCCGGTGCCGGCCGGGTGGGTCTGCACGGCGTCGAGCACGTTCCGGCCGAGGTGCGCCGGCACCTCCAGCACGTCGAAGGTCCGCCCGGTGGGCAGCAGGACGCCGTGTGGGCGCGTCCGCCACCAGGTGGACACCCGGGCCGGGTCGGTGGTGGCGGCCAACTCCCAGTTCTCCAGCGCCGGGTGGCAGCCCACCGTGGGGCAGCCGGCCCGACCGCACACGAACCGGCTGCGGGCGAGGCATGCGCCGGGCGTCACCTCCCACCCGTGTACGGCGTACCGGATGGCGACCCGGCGCAGCCGGACGCGTTCCAGCGGCGACAGTTCGGCGACGCGTGGTCCGACGTTCCCCCACATGTGTGCCATCTCCCCTCGGTCGGGCCCGGCGGACGCCAGGTCGCAGTTCGAGCGCCGTCACTGCCGTAACCCACGATCGTTGAGGTTGACGAACGGCTCGTGCAACTTGCACGAAAAGTACGAGGACTGGCTGTCCGGCTGACGTACAGGCTGTGCGACCAGCGAATACTGCAAGACGAACGACTGATCGCCGCACCCGCGGACATCGCCCCGCCCGATCGGCGGCGGCAGGGGGAGGGACGGGGAGATGGACGAGCTACCCATTGGACGGCGAGTGGCCTACTGGCGGGGGCGGCGCAAGATGTCGCAGCAGGTCTTCGCCGACCGCCTGGGCAAGTCGAAGAGTTGGGTCGACAAGGTCGAGCGGGGCGTCCGCCGGCTGGACAAGTTCTCGGTCCTCTACGAGATCGCCGACATCCTCCAGATGGACGTGCAACTGCTGCTGGGCCGGGACCCGGAGCGGCGTACCGACGCGCTGAACTGCATCGACCAGGTCGAGGTGCAGGAGATCCGGGCAGCCCTGGAACGGTACGACTCGATGAGCGCGTACTTCGACGCCGTGCCGTGCCCGCCGCCGCTGGACGACATGCGCAAGGCCGTCAACCACGCCTGGCTCACCTACCAGTACGGCCGCTACGGGATGCTCACCCGCGCACTGCCGAAGCTGCTGCGTGACGCGCAGGCGGCCGACGCCGCCTACGGCGGGGCGCAGGCGCCGGAGGCCGCGCACCTGCTCGGGCAGGTCTACCAGATCGCGTCCTCGGTGCTGCGCAAGCTCGGCGAGTTCGAGCTGGCCTGGCTGGCCGCCGACCGGTCGATGGCGGTGGCCCAGCGCGCCGACGACCCGCTGCTGGCCGGCATCGCCACCACGCGCGTCTGCAACGCCCTCGTCGCCATGGGCCGGGCCCGGCCGGCGCTGGAGCTGAACGTCCAGATCGCCAACCGGCTGGCCCCCGGCGGCAGCAACGACGTCTCGCCGGCCCGGCTGTCCGTCTACGGGATGCTGCTGTTGCAGGGCGCGATGGCCGCGTCCCGCATCGGCGACTCGGCAAGCGTCGACGACCTGATCAACTGTGCGCAGGAGGCCGCCACGCTGCTCGGCGGCGACCACAACCACTACTGGACCTCGTTCGGCCCGACGAACGTCGAGCTGCACCGGGCCGCCGCCGCCGTCGAGCTGGGCGACGGAGGCCGCGCGGTGGAGGTCCACCAACTCCGCATCGCCGAGCCCGACTTCAACGCGCTGCTGCCCGAGCGCCGGGCCCACCACCTGCTCGACATCGCCCGCGGGTACGCCCAGATCGGCGACGTGGCCAACGCCGGCGAGATGCTGCTGCTCGGTGACCGGCTCGCGCCGTCGGAGATCCGCTGCCGGCCGATCGCCCACGAGGTGATGTCCGACATCCTTCGTCGCACACGGGGTGCGCCGCCTTCTCCGGTAGCGGAGTTGGCTGAGCAGATGGGAGTAGGGGTATGAGCGCGGAGCCGGTGTGACGACCGGCGCACCACACACCAGTGAGCACCGCGCGGTGCTCTACGTCATCGCCTGCGGTTCACCGCTCGCCCGTCACGTCGGTCGCCTGGTCGAGTTGGCCCAGGCCGACAACTGGGACGTCTGCGTGGTCACCACGCCGGACGGCGCGAAGTTCGTCGACCAGGCGGCCCTGGTGCGGCAGACCGGCCACCCGGTGCGGACGCACTACAAGAATCCCGGTGACCCGGACGTGCTGCCGCCGGCCGACGCCATGGTCGTCTGCCCGGCGACCGTGAACACGGTCAACAAGTGGGCGGCGGGTATCGCCGACACCCTCGCGCTCGGCCTCCTCGTCGAGGCGCAGGGCAAGGGCGTCCCGATCGTCGCGGTGCCGTACACCAACGTCGCGATGGCCGCCCACCCGGCGTTCCGGGCCGGCGTGGCCCGGCTGGCCGAGTGGGGGATCACGGTGCTCTTCGGTGACCACGTGGTCGCCCTGCACCCACCCGGGACGGGCGAGCAGCACATGCACGCCTTCCCCTGGCAGATGCCGCTGGCTGCGCTGCGGACCGTCGCGTACCGCGCCGCCTGAGCCCGCCCGCCGTACGCGGCCGGGCCGGGTGTCACCGTCCGGCGGCCTCCGCGCCGGTAAGCTGGCCCGCCGTGAGCACAAGCCGATCCGCGCCCACGGTGAGCGACGTGGTGGCCGAGTTGGAGCGCCGCTATCCGCCGGCCTGGGCCGAGGAGTGGGACCGCGTCGGCCTGGTGCTCGGCGAGCCGACCGCCCCGGTACGCCGGGTGCTCTGCGTGGTCGACGTGGTGCCCGAGACGGTCGCCGAGGCGCTGGCCGCCGAGGCCGACATGATCGTCGCGCATCATCCGCTGCTGCTGCGAGGGGTCTCCTCGGTCGCGGCGACGACCGTCAAGGGCCGGATCGTCCACCAGTTGATCCGGGCCGGCGTGGCCCTCTACGTGGCGCACACCAACGCGGACGTGGCGTCCCCGGGCGTCTCCGACGCTCTCGCCGCCCGGTTCGGCCTGACCGATCTGCGCCCACTGCAACGGCCCGCGACCGGCTCCCCGGCACACGGTGACGACCGGGGCATCGGCCGGATCGGCGAGCTGCCCCACCCCATGACCCTCGCCGAGCTGACCCGGCACGCCACCGCCGTGCTCCCCGTCACGTCATGGGGAGTTCGCGCCGCGGGGGATCCCGGGCGTATGGTTCGTACCCTCGCCGTCAGCGGTGGGTCGGGGGACAGCTTCCTCGGCACCGCGACCGCCGCCGGGGTGGACGCGTTTCTCACCTCCGACCTGCGGCACCACCCGGCCAGCGAGCATGTCGCCGCCGATGGTCCCGCCCTGATCGACGCCGCCCACTGGGCGACCGAACGACCGTGGCTGGACGACCTGGCCGCCCTCCTGAAGGAGGCGCCGGGCGTCGAGACGCTGGTGTCCGACCTGGACACCGACCCGTGGACCGTGCACGCCGCCGCACCCGTTGTGGACGACAAGGAGCCCGACCGTGAAGGCTGACCCCCAGGTCCAGCGCCGCCTGCTCGACCTTCAGGCGATCGACACCAACCTCGCCCAGCTCGCGCACCGCCGCCGGTCGCTGCCGGAGCGGGCCGAGCTGGAGGCGCTGGCCCGGGCGCTGTCGTCGCTGGAGGACGAGCGGGTACGCGCCCAGGTGGCGGTCGACGACCTGGACCGGGACATCGCCCGCCTGGAGAAGGACGTCGAGCAGGTCCGGGCCCGCAAGGAGAAGGACCAGAACCGGCTCGCCGCCGGCAGCGGCCCGGCCCGGGAGCTGGAGGCGCTCCAACACGAGCTGGCCTCTCTCAACCGGCGTCAGGGTGACCTGGAGGACGCCGAGCTGGAGTTGATGGAGCAGCGGGAAACCGCCCAGGGCGTACTGGACGGCGTGGAGCAGCGGCTGGCCGACACCCGGGAGAAGCGGGCCGCCACCGAGCAGCGTCGCGACGACGCGCTGGCCGAGATCGCCAAGGAGGAGGAGTTCAAGCGGGGCGCCCGGCAGCCGCTCGCGGCCGACCTCCCGGCCGAGCTGGTCACCCTCTACGACAAGATCCGCGAGGACACCGGGCTGGGCGCGGCGCTGCTCACCGCCGGCCGCTGCGGCGGCTGCCGGCTGGAACTCTCCGGCGCCGACCTGGCCCGCATCCGCAAGGCGGCGCCGGACGACGTGGTCCGCTGCGAGGACTGCCGACGGATCATGGTCCGTACCAACGAGTCGGGCCTGTAGGTCGTGGCACCGCGCGTGGTCGTCGTCGAAGCCGACGGCGGGTCCCGGGGCAACCCCGGGCCGGCCGGCTACGGCGCGGTGGTGCGCGACCCGGAGACCGGCGAGGTGCTCGCCGAGCGCTCCGAGTCGTTGGGTACGGCGACCAACAACGTCGCCGAGTACCAGGGTCTGATCGCCGGGCTGCGGGCCGCCGCCGAGCTGGCCGCCGCCGAGGTGGACGTCCGGATGGACTCCAAGCTGGTCGTCGAGCAGATGAGCGGCCGGTGGCAGATCAAGCACCCCGGTCTGCGCCCGCTCGCCGCCCAGGCGGCCGCGCTGGTGGGCCGCTTCGGCGCGGTCCGCTTCACCTGGATCCCCCGCGAACAGAACCGACACGCCGACGCGCTCGCCAACGCCGCGATGGACGCCGCCGCCGGCCGGCCCAGCGCGCCGGCGTCCCTCGGCGCGCCGGCCTCGGCCAGCGCGCCAGCCGGGGGCACGGCGACGGGCAGCGACCCGGCGACCGCCCCGGCCTCCTGGGAACCCCGGCCGAGCTTCACGGCCACCCGGCTGATCCTCGTGCGGCACGGCGAGACCGCGTACACCGAGCAGGGCCGCTACTCCGGCCGCGGCGACGTGCCGCTCTCCGAGCGCGGCCGGGCCCAGGCCGCCGCCACCGGCGCGCGCGTGGCCGCGCTGGCCCCGTCCGTCGCGGCCGTGCTCAGCTCACCCCTGTCCCGGTGTACGGCCACCGCGGCGGCGATCGTCGAGGCGATCGGTGACGTGCCGGTCCGCACCGAGGCCGACCTGATCGAGTGCGACTTCGGGCAGTGGGAGGGACGCACCTTCGCCGAGGTACGGCAGCAGTGGCCGGGGGAGATGGACGCCTGGCTCGCGTCGGCGCGGATCGCCCCGCCGGGCGGCGAGTCGTTCACCCAGGTGGCCGAACGTGTGCGCCGCGTCGTCGACGCGCTGCCCACGGCGTACCCCGGGGAGACCGTGGTGGTCGTCTCGCACGTCTCGCCGATCAAGCTGGCGCTGCGCGACGCCCTCGCCGCCACCGACGCCTTCCTGCACCGGCTCTTCCTGGACGCGGCCGGCATCTCGGTGCTCGACCTGTGGCCCGACGGCGGCATCGCGGTCCGCACGGTCAACGACACCGCGCACCTTCCCACCGCCTGAGCAGCGCGCCCGCGTCGTTCGGCGCAGCCGGGACGCCGTTCGGCGCAGAGCCGTCCGCGCGCTGATCGTGACGGCGGTCACAGAGTCGTAGCCTCCGGCCGGGCCCGGGTGGGCCGGGCCCGGGTGGGCCGGGCCCGGGTGGGCCGGGCCCGGGTGGGCCGGGCCCGGGTGGGCCGGGCCCGGGTGGGG